>CAYZAF010000049.1:0-2993 GCA_964476435.1 uncultured Syntrophaceae bacterium | reverse complement strand
CTTCCTCGAGCAGTTTCGCTAGGTGGAACTTCCTCATGAGCGCCGGCAGCACGTGGGAGGTCTCCAGGTTGAAGTTGTCGTTGGGGCCGTAAAGGTTTGTCGGCATGGCAGAGATGAAGTTTGTTCCGTACTGCTCGTTGAAATAGCGGCAGAGCTTGATAGCGGCGATCTTGGCGATTGCGTAGGGTTCGTTTGTCGGCTCCAGAGGCCCCGTGAGAAGGTACTCTTCCTTGAGGGGCTGAGGCGCGAGCCGGGGGTAGATGCAGGAAGAGCCGAGGTTGAGAAGCTTCTCGACGCCCGATCTGTAAGAGGTATTAATTAAATTGGCGGCAATCGCGAGATTGTCGTAGACGAAGTCTGCCTTGTACGTGTCGTTTGCGAGGATGCCGCCGACTTTGGCAGCGGCAAGAAAGACATGCCGGGGTCGGACTTCATCGAAGAACGCCTCTGTGTCGGACTGCCGTCTCAAATCGAGCTGGACCCAGCGAATGGGAGGGGGCGAGGCGCCTGCGCCGTCCAAAATTGCCGGTGCGGGCTTTCTCGTATGGTAGTTTGAGACAATATTCTCATAGCCGGCAGAGAGGAGCCTCCGGATGATGCCCGAGCCGACCATGCCCGTGCCGCCTGCGACGAAGATCGTACCCTCTTTTCTGGGAAGAGGCCCTGTCACGCTTCCCTGATCGCCTCCGATAAGGAGAAATCATGGTTCGTGTAACAGAATCCCTTGGACTGGCACACTGAAATGCCCTCGCCGATGGGCGCAAGACCGGCTGCCCTCACATCGTAGTCAACCATGATCTTGACCAATTCATCGAAGGTGACCCGAGGCTCCCAGGAGAGCTTCTCCCGCGCCTTGCCGATGTCCGCCTGAAGGCAAGCGACCTCCGTTGGCCGGAAATACCGTGGGTCTATCTCTATGATCGCGTTCCCAGGGCTAAGGGCGCCCCGCCACTTGGGGTTCACGCTTCTCACGAGGCCCCGCTCCTCTCTCCCCTCGCCTTGCCACTCGACCTCAACGCCCATGTAGTCGAAAGCCCGCTCAACGAGGTCTCTGATGCTGTAGCTCGTCCCTGTGCCAACGACGTAGTCGTCGGGCTCATCCTGGTTGAGCATGAGCCACATCATCTCCACATACTCCGGGGCAAAGCCCCAGTCCCTCTTCGCATCGAGATTACCGAGGTAAAGCTTCTTTTGCCTTCCGGCGAGCATGTTAGCGACTGCTCTAGTCACCTTTCTCGTGACGAATGTCTCTCCGCGACGGGGCGACTCGTGGTTGAAAAGTATGCCGTTGCACGCGAAGAGTCCGTAGCCCTCCCGATAGTTGACTGCCATCCAGTAGGCGTAAATCTTAGCCGCGGCGTAGGGGCTCCTCGGATAAAACGGCGTCTTCTCGCTCTGGGGCGGCGGCGCCGCTCCGAACATCTCAGAAGAAGATGCCTGGTAGTACCTGGTCTTGATCCCGCTCCTCCGGATGGCCTCGAGAAGGCGCGTTGTGCCGAGACCCGTGGAGTCACCGGTGTACTCAGGCATGTCGAAGCTCACCCTTACGTGGCTTTGCGCCGCCAGGTGGTAGACCTCGTCGGGACGGATGTTGAAGATGAGATTGGCCATCTGGCCGGAATCGGACAAGTCGCCGTAGTGGAGAAAGAGCCTCGCCTCGGGCGCATGGGGGTCGGCGTAGATATGTTCTATTCTCCCCGTATTGAACGTGCTTGCCCTGCGAATGAGTCCGTGAACGGTGTAGCCCTTCGAAAGAAGGAACTCGGCGAGATAGGATCCGTCCTGGCCGGTGATTCCCGTTACCAGCGCTCGCTTATGCATAGTTTCCCCATTTTTCGTTGGCATATAAAGGAAAAGCGGCAGTTTCACATAAACAAGCTACCGCCCCTGGATATTCCCTTGGCTATCCTGGCTATCGTACATTTGTTCGTTTCTGTGTGCCCGGGCCGAGGCAGCCACGAGTCATCTTACAGGAAAACAGCCCACTATGCAAATTGAAATCTCGACATTTCGCCCCATCTGTTCAATGCTGCCTCCAGCCCTGCTTTTTTCCTATTATCGTTTATTATCAACTACTTCCGTGACCGCCTTCCCCTTAAGTGGTCGTGGGGTTCTCGGACGATAGGCTCGTCCGGCGAAAGAGCTGCGTAAAATAATAGGTTGAGACGAGAAGCACATAGAACGGGAGGGTCAGCAGGAGAATGACCCCTAGAATAGGGATGTGAACGAGCCTGTAGGTAACATACATCGCGCAAAGACTGACTGCGTAAGCGAGGATGTAGGGGCCGAGCACCTCCCTCACGGCCCCGAACACTTTCTCGAAGTCGAAGGCCTTCCTCACCTCCATGCTCTCCACATAAACGCAAAAGGCAAAAGGAAGGAGGGAGGAGCATAAGAGGAAGGCGACGACGGCGAGGGCTACCATGGCGTAACCTGCGAGATCGGTGACAAGGGTCTTGATCTGGAAGAGAAGAAAGCCGAAGGAGCAGAGAAAGCTCGGCAGGGCCTCGTAAAGGATGGTGATGTATACGAGGCGTGCGCCCTCCCGCCAGAGCTCACCCTTTCTCTCCCATGTGGGCAGGCCAATCCCTCCGATCATGGAGAGACCGGAGGTGCGCCAGAGATATCCGAGAGATAGAAAATCCACCACTGGGATGAAGAGGAGAATGCCTGCCAGAACCCACCGCAGGACATAGCGCCTGTTGAAGGAAAAGACCATGAAAGAGACGACGTCCATCTACGCGCCTTTGTCATGCACGGGGCTTGCCTTTCGATATGAAGTCGACAAGCGATTCCTGGTCGAAGCCCGTCATGCCGCCATCCATCACGACGGTCTCGCCGTTTATATACTGTGCCTCGTCGGACGCCAGAAAAAGCACAATCCCGACCAGTTCCTCCACATTTGCCATCCTTCCCACGGGCGTTTTTGCCGAGAGGAAATCGACGAACGGCTGCCGCCTGATCAGCCCTTCGTTCATCCCGCCCTTTATGAA
>CAYZAF010000048.1:0-8342 GCA_964476435.1 uncultured Syntrophaceae bacterium | reverse complement strand
ACCAACAGGGCAAGCCGGCAATATACAGCCTGGAGCCGCACTTTGCGGCCGATTTCATCGATCCAGCCCGCAACATCCCCTGGGACTATGCATCGGGCATGCTCTCTGTACAGGTGATCGAGCCATCGGGCAGAACAATCGATCTCGGGAGCGCCCCTTTCAAGGGCATGGTGGGAGAAGGGCCCACAACGGGAGATCCCCGCATCGCAGCGTGGAAGCCCTCCGGCTACGGCCGCCACACGGTCATCGCCAGGGGATGGATCAACGACAGGAGGGGCAACCGCTACGAATGGGGAGGGACGTACCCGTTCTGGATCGCCAACCGGATGACCATGGCGACCGCCACGTTTCAAGGCCTGAGCTTTCCCACAGGAAGCACGTACGGCCGGGATATCGCGTTTTTCCCTGCCGTGCCCGCCGATGTGGAGGTAAAAGTAGACCTCTACCCCTTCTCCGACAAAGGCGCCGTCCGGTCCCTGTCCTATACGGGCCGCGCATCAGAGGCAGGCATGTTCGGCATACGGGAGGGCATGAAACCCTTTGCCCTCGATGCGCCGGGCGAGTATCACTCGCGGATCCTTGCGCGCTACGAGGATGCGGCCGGCAACCTATGGGTGTGCAGCCTCCGCCACGCAGGCGTGGTTTTTGCGCCGGACACGCCCCTTATCGCCCACGGCAAGAGGCTGAAGATCGGCGATCAGTTCGCCGAACGGGGCGGGACGGGCAGAGAGGGCTACATAGAGCCGGGGGAGAAGACATTCCGCCACCTCGAGCACATCGCGTTCCCCTATCGGTCAGGCGACGTGCTCCTTATCGCCGCCGAGGGGCAGGGCGCCAACAAGATCGAGCCAGTGCTCACCTTTGAGCTGCCGGGGGAGGCACTCCCACCCGACCGGCAGATCCAGGGCATCGGCATGACCAACGTGAAGACGAGCACGTCGAACGGCCTCTCGCCCCACCTCTATCCGGAATACATCACTGACCGCGCCTACTATTACGCGGCCGCCCCGAGACCCGGCTTCCCCTCCCGCTTCCTCATCGCGGAGGACGGCGTGCAGGCGCCCTACTGGCCCACGAGCGCCACGAACTTCGGCGGGCAGATCGGGGCATCCCCGAACGGCGATTCCCCCGGGGATATCTACCGTCTCGTCGGCGGCGTGGTGCTCCGACCGAAGGGTGGAAAGAGCGCGTATGCGGGCTACCTTGCGTCGGCATTCATCCTGCCGGCCAATACGAGGGATAACCGTGTGGTCGCGCCCGGTTCCATCGATCTTTTCGACGCCGACGGCCGTAAGGCCCGCTTCTTCCTTGTTCCCGTGCGGCCTGGCACTGTTTTTGAGCAGGGCGCGCCCTTCGTGCCTGCCTTTCAGATTGATCCTTTGGTGCCCGCCCACATCTCATTCAGCCTGACTTCGCCTACGGGTAGGGTTTACACTACGGACGGGACTGCGGACCAGTTAGGCAGTTTTGCGGGACGGGAGAAGTGGGTCCTCGATGAGGCGGGCGTCTACGAGTACACGGTGAAGGCGGACTGGAGGGGCTCACAAGGCTTCGTCCCGGGTCTCCGTGAAGGGAGAGGATATCTCTTCGTGGCGGAAAAAGGGCAGAAGGACCGCCGGAGCCTTTCCATCGAGACCCTACCTGAAAATGCCTTCTCCATCGACAAGGGCCTCCTCATCATGGGCACGAGTACCGCATCGAAGGTGTACTTCACCGTCATCATGCCAGGGGTGGTCATCGACCAAGGAGAGATCCGGGTCGTTGAGGGCAGGTTCTCCTATCGGTTTGATCCAGTAGCTGTAAGCCGGCGCATCCCCATTTACGACATAGAGAACCGAAAGAATGGCCGCAGGGAGGCCGGGCGGGTCGTGCATCTCTCGTTCTTCTCGGAGGAGCATCTGCCCGACGGGGGCTGCTATCACGACTTCGCCCGAGTGATCCTCAGGGGAACGAGGATAGTGTCGGTGAAATAAGGCCTACGCCGGGGTGACGCAGGCGCACTGGGAAAGACGCTATCGTCACGGGCCGGGGAGATCGGGAGGCAGGATCACCCTTTTCTCGCGACGAATATGAGCTCGTTACCCCCCAATATGACCTCCCTCCTCAAGGTGAGGTCGGACCTGTGACGCTCCCGCGACCGCGACCCGGAAAGGGAGGCTTCGAGCTTCAGGATAAGGAGGAGGGGAAGAAAGAAATACTGTTTCCCCTTGACCTTATCCTGCAGGATCGTCTCCACCCTCAATCCGTTGATCGCAAAGAGCAGGTCGAGGATCGTAATGGGTATGGTGGTATTATGAAAATTGAAGACATTGGAGCCTGCCCCCTGATAATTCTCCAAGGTTTTCGGCCTCGTAACGTATCCCCTCCAGAAATATCTGAAGCGCTTCTCGATGTTCGAGTAATTGGGAAGCGCGAATATGGCGATGCCTCCCGGCTTGAGCACCCTGGCTAACTCGCTCACTGCTCTGTATGGATCCGTCATGTGTTCCAGGCCGTCCACGCAGCAGACATAATCAAAAGACCCGTCGGGCATTGGAATCGCAACGTTCAAGTCCGTGTAGATGCACTCAATGTCCTTTACCCTGAAGATATCCGGCTCGACCTCGCCGCAGACAACTTGATAGCCCATGTTCTTCAGATGCATTGAGAGGTGGCCGTAACCAGCGGGGGCGTCAAAGAGACTTCCCCTCTCCTGCATCGACAGCCAATCGAGGATCACCTTGTGGGTGTCCTTCCGTGCCTTCGGAATGATCGCTAAATCACTCTCTGAGATCCCCTTTCTTGACATAGGCAAAACCCGGCAACATCATACTATGGGGCTTTGAGTTCATGCAAGATCAGGGGCTTCGGGCTCACCGTCCATGGCAATGGGACACCCACGGAGCTTCCGGGTACTTCACAATTTGTTCGCGGTTTTATAGTATACTTCATGACTGCCATGGTGCCCGGAATACGCTTCTCTCCATTCCGCTTCACGCTCCTCGCCCTTCCGGCACTCGCCCAGGCATACCTCTTCCTATGGATCCGCAGAGGCATCCTCTCCTCGCGCCGGTCCGGCAGCCCGTCCGGGGCAGTCCGCCTTGCTGCCCTTGCCATGGGGCTGCTCCTTGCCATGAACGCGTGCATGCTCTTCATGCCCGTTCCTTGGACAGATCCTCCGTGGGTATGGCGCACCATTTTTTTCTACCTACCGGCTGTCTGGGCCATCGGCTCGGTCTTCTCGGCTTTTGTCCTCGGTCTTGTCCATCTCGCGCACGCACTGGCAAGGGGTATCGTGAGACTCTTCTCTGCGACCCCCTCTCCTCCTATGGACCCCGGCCGCCGTCAATTCCTCACGGCTGGCATCGTGGGATTTGCGGCAGCGCCTTTTCTTCTATCCGCATACGGCGCGACCCACGGCAGCAAAGCCTGCGAGGTCAGGGAAGTCTCAGTGCCCTTCGGCCGGTCGATGCGGGTTGTCCAGCTGAGCGACATCCATGCGGGCGTCTACATGACAAGAAGAGAGATACGTCGCTATGTCGATCAGGCCGAGGCGCTCCATCCTGACCTCCTTGTCCTCACCGGGGACTTCATCTCGAACTCGATGGCGTTCCTTCCCGAGTGCCTGGAAGAGACAGCCAGGGTGGCCGCCCGGTACGGAACCTTTGCTGTCCTTGGAAACCACGAGCGCTGGTACGGGACGAACCGTGAGCTGCAGACGACCTTCCGGCGCATCGGCATCCCGCTCCTTGTCAATAGCCACCGGGTGATCAGGACCGAGCAAGGGCCTTTCGCCGTAGCCGGGATCGATGACCTCCGCAACGGCCACGCCGACCTGGAGAAAGCCCTCGGCGGACTGAAGCCAGTGGTTCCAGTGCTCCTTCTGTCCCATCGTCCGGAAATCTTTCCGCAGGCTGCTGCCCATGGCATTCCCCTGACCCTCGCAGGCCACTGGCATGGAGGTCAGATCAAGCTCGGCCTTGCCGGCATGGGCATCAGCCTGGCCCACCTCCGGACCCCCTATCCAGAAGGGCTGTTCCGGATCAATGCCTCGCGACTCTATGTGAGCCGTGGCATCGGCACCACGTTCACCCCCGTACGGCTCAACGTCCCGCCGGAGGTCACCCTGCTCCATCTGACATAGGGAGCTGCCCTTTCGGCCTGCCGCGGCGCCTCTTCGTGGGCGTCAGTCCTTGCGCCTGATCCTTGCCGCCTCCAGGCGCCTTTGAATGAAAGCCGGTATTGTCAGTCCGAGAATCCCCCGGGGAATGAAGATAATGATGAGAATGATGGCTGCAGAGGTGACAACTGGCTCGTACTCCTTCGCCATCCTGAGGTACTCGGGGATGAACGTGACGACGAGGGCGCCGATGATGGGGCCGGCGAGACTGTGGGCTATCCCTCCCACTATCACGTACATCATGACGTTAATGGAGTTGGTGAACGTAAACATGGTGGGTATCGCGACGAGGGTCGATGCGACGAGGTAGCTGCCTGCCACGGCAATGAAGAAGTTGCCGATGAGGACATTCGCCATGCGGTATCTCACCACATCCACCCCGATGGAGCTGGCAAGGCCGAGGCTGGAGCCTATGGCTGTCCAGGCACGGCCTATCCTTGAGGTAGAGAAGGCCCTGTAGACGAGAAGGTTGACTGCCAGGATGACGAGGCCGAGGAAGTAGACGGCTTTCTTGTCGGCAAAGGTGATCGGGCCGAGCTTGGGCAGGGGTATGACGCCGGTACCGCTCCAACCGCCGAAGAACGGCAGAGAGGCAAAGATCTGCTGGGTGGCCATGGTGAGTACCATGCCGGCCAGGAGAAAGACCATCATGCCCCTCGGAATCACTATCTTGAAGATGATCCATCCGAGCATGATCGCGATGGCGCCTCCTATCGGCAGAGTCAGCCAGAAGGAGATCCCCCCCTTGAGCATCAACATGGCAGTCGTGTAAGCCCCGACGCCCCACCACGCAGCCACATCGAACCGAGGAAGCCCTACCCGCAGGGTGAAAGCAAAGGCAAGGCCCAGCATGGAGTAGGAGACGGTGAGTATGAGGACCTGGAGTACGTAAGGGTTGATGAGCCAGGGCAGCACGATGACAATAGCCACCAGCGCTGCGGTTCCAATTATTGCGGCTCTGCTCACTATTCCCCCTTGACGAATGGGAGGACGGTCCCTGAAGGCAGCGCCTTCCTGGAGGCCCCTTCCGGTTCATGAGCCTTGCTATTCATCACTGTCCGGGTATGGGCAGCGGCTTGCCGAGAAGGCCGCCGGGCCTGAAGAAGAGGAGGACGGCGGCAAACGCAAAGATCGCTACGAGACTCAGCTGACCGACATACTGAAAAGCGAAGCTTTCCACTATGCCCACGAGGAACGCAGCCAAAAGGGCGCCTGACATGCTGCCGGTGCCGCCGATGAGTACCACGAGCATGGAGCGGATAAAGGCATTCATGCCCATACTGTTTGTGGCGGAGAGGACGGGCACGATGAGGGAGCCTGCGACGCCGCAGAGGCCGCTGCCGACTGCCATGGTGACCCAAAATATCCTTTTCGCATTGATGCCCTGGAGCTGGGCCACTTCCTTGTTCTCAGCCGCCGCAAGCATGGCCGTGCCTATCTTCGTCCTCATGAAGTAGTAGAGGGCTACCATCACGACTATGGCCCCCCCTATGACAAGGAGCTTCCCGTTGTTCAACGTTATCCCCCGGACATTGAAGGTGCCGGGAATGACCGGGTCTACCAGCCCCTGATCAGCTGCGAACGTGAGGAACGATGCCTGGCCGACCATTGTGGAAAAGGCAACGGTGACGAGCATCGTGTGAAAGAAGCCATGGGGGAGCGTCCACTGGACGATGACGAAATGGAAGAGCACGCCCAGAAGGAACATTGCAGCGAGGGCAGCGAGCACCCCCACAGGATAGGGAAGGCCGAGGCTCGTTACCACGCCGAAGGTAACATACGCCCCCAGCATGTAGAACTGCCCCTGGGCGAAGTTGAATACCTGAATGACTCCCAGAATGAGGGTGAATCCGGAAGCGATGAGGGCATATATGCCCCCGCTCATGAGGCCGTTCACGACAAGCTGAAAAAAAAGCGCCAGATCCAAGCCCGTCTCCTTCTTTTCGTCAGTCGGTCTCTTCGAGGGCGGGGCCTCTCTTCGGGAACCCCGCCCTCTCTTTATTGAGCCGCTACTTGGTCAGGTCGGAGAAATCGAGCACGCTCGGCTCATTGGGAAACTTGGGCTTTCCGTATTTATCCCAGTACTTCTGATAGACGTCGACGAGATTGTGCACTTTGATCGTGGCGATATACTGGTCCTTGGTCGTGATCTGGCCTATGTACTCCAGCTTCCCGTTCTTCACGACCCCGCGCCCGTTCCCGGGGCCGCCGTCCGTTGTCCGAAACTGGTCGATATCGGGCCTTGGGTAGAGCTGCGAATAGCCGGAGAGCGACAGGGGGGGCTTTGGCCCCTTCGCGAGATAATCCTTCAGGACGGTCGGGTCAACGCTGTTCGTGGCCATCATGGCATCCTTCAGGGTAAACCAGCCGGTGAGCCACAGGCACCCCTCCGTGCGGAACTCACCGTATTCCTTTATATACCTGTCTATGAGCTCCTTCATTTCAGGATCTTTTGCGACGATAGGGATGCCCCTGGGATCGTTATAGAACATCTCGGCGCCGTCGAAGTAGCTGCCCACCCTCTTGATGATGTTCGCGAACGTCGTCGGGTTGATGGCTGCGCCGGGGAAAATGAAGCCCTTCCATCCGGCGTCCTTGAGGGCGCCGGTAAGATTGACTATCTGATCCCCAATAGCTGCTCCGAAGTCGACGAAATCAGGGTTGAGGCTCTTCACCTTCGTGGCTACGGGACCATAGTCGACGGTATCCATGCCGAAGAATACGGGGGGCAGAAGCTTAAGCCCTGCCATGGCGTCTGACGCTCCGTACTGGGCAGCCACGATGTGGCCCATCTCTGTATCGATCGTGCAGACGAGGGAGGTTTTCGCGCCCTTCTGGACGAAGTCGCGGCTGATCAGGTAGTTCGAGGCAGCGGTATAGTAACCGCCGAGGGGCCTGAAGAAGTACTGGTACTTCGTGCCCACGGTCTCATTGCCGAAACCGACGCCCAGGTCGAGCACCTTGTTCTGGTCCGCGTGAACGACGGTCAGGTTGTAGTGATCGCCAAAGTTGTTTATGAGGTACTTGACCCCATCCTGATGGATCGCTTTTTGGACGCCTGCGAGGGTCTTTGCGGAATCATCATACCCAACATCGTAGGTGGATATCTCCACCATATACCTCTTCCCCCCTATGCTGAGGCCGCCTTTCTCATTGACCATCTTCGCGATGAGGTCGTTCCACTTCTTGATCTCCACGCCCTCCTTCGTCATGAGCACGGTCAGGCTGCCCATTTTCAGCACGTTCTGCGCTTCCGCGCCCGCATCGCGGGCCATGGGGAAGAATAACGAGGGCAGGGCTAGAATACCCACACACACCAAGCATATCAGAGCGGTTCTCCTCATGTGGCTCCTCCTTTTTCTTACGATGAGTCGGCCTCTCCCTCATTCGAGGGGCTCAAAAAGGGGTCTTGGCCCAGCTTTTTAGAAAAAAACCCCATCCGAACGACATGCCTTCCCGTCCATACGCAAGATAGCCCATCTTCCGGATCGACGTGAGAACTATGTTATCATTCTTTTTCGCAAAAGGGGAAGTCAAATGAGAGAAGCACGGCAAAGATGGGCTCATGGACGTTTTCTCATGCAGTCACCGCCGGTTTTGAGGCCCGAGGGTTGGACGTCCGGCTATCGGCTCCCCATATCCATGAGGGTGAGTAGGGTGTTACGCCAACCGTGTCTTTTGCGTGCGGCCAACCGCATGTTCGGCATCGCGATCTGCGGCGCATCAGCTTGCGCCTCGCGCCTCCGGATATACACAAGTATTACCCTCGGCCAGCGAGGCTCGCATCCCATCCACATCTCATCGATCCCTCCATGCGATTGTCCATCCACGCCGGGTCTAGAAAGCCGACTGACTGAGGCGATGAAAAAGCATTTACAAACACGGCCCCATTCTGGGGACATAAGGGCGTCACTATCCGTAGGTTCCTTATCTTGCCCGTCCGGGAGGGCTGTTCCTTCTCGATTCGCATCGCCGGAGCGCTCACGGTACCCGTTCACGGAATGACGAGCGTGACAATGGTGTGTAAGCCCTGCACCCCGTGGGTGAGGGGCTTACCCCTTAGTCCACGCGCCTGATACCGAGGGGTAGCCTTCTAGTAGGGCGCTCTTGTTTGCGGACTACCACAGAGCAGAACGTAAAAGCCAAGAACCCGCGACTAATGATATTCCCGTCTCGCGGGTGG
>CAYZAF010000047.1:0-4459 GCA_964476435.1 uncultured Syntrophaceae bacterium | reverse complement strand
GAGGACATCAACGATGTGGCTGACAAGATGGTCAAGCGACAGATCAGGGGCCGCTGGGTCCTCGCTTGGGATTGATCGCGCCTGAATTGAAAGAGGAGCAAGTGCTTCTCGAAGTGTCGAACCTGAGCAAGTATCTTGGAGGGCTCCAGGTTCTCGCCGATGTGAGCTTCGTGTTGAGGCGAGGCGAGATTCTAGGGCTCATCGGACCGAACGGCGCGGGAAAGAGCACGCTCTTCAACGTCGTAACGGGCGTCTACCGGCCGAACGTCGGGCTGGTCCGATTTCAGGGAGAGAACCTTACCGGCCTCAAGCCGTACGCCATATGCAGGAGGGGGGTTGCGAGGACCTTCCAGCTTGTCCGGATATGCCCCTCCATGACCGTCCTGGAAAACGTGCTCGTAGGGGCCGTGTACGGAAAGTCCGGCAGAAAGGGAAAGGTGCTGGATGAGGCCCTCGAGTGTCTCGAGCTCCTCAATCTCAGCCAGCTGAAGGACACGGTCTCGGCCCATCTCACCTATTCGGACCGGAGGCTTGTCGAGATCGCGCGGGCCGTTGCCACCCGCCCGGCCCTTGCCCTCCTCGATGAACCCTTGGCCGGTCTCAACCCGGCGGAAACGGAAAAGACCATTGAGGTCATCCGGACGATCAGAGAGCGCCGCGGCCTGTCCATCATATGGATCGAGCACAAGATGGAAGCGGTCTTTACCCTGTGCGATCGCATCGTTGTCCTCGACTACGGGCAGAAGATTGCAGAAGGCCGTCCCAAGGAAATAGCAGCGGACAGACGAGTAGTCGAGGCCTACCTTGGTGAACCCCTTGCTTAGCGCAGCGAACATCAATGTCGGCTACGGCGATGCCCAGGTGCTGTGGGACGTGAGCTTCCGCGTCGAGGAGGGAGAGGTCTTCTCCATAATTGGATCGAACGGCGCAGGGAAATCGACCATTCTCAGGACCCTGTCCGGTTTCCTCCGGCCCAGCTCCGGAACGCTCGAATTCCTCGGATCCCGCATCGACGGCATGAGCCCGGTGGCCATGGTGAACCTCGGTGTCTCTCTCGTTCCGGAGGGAAGGGGCCTTTTTTCAACATTGACCGTGCGCGAGAACCTCGAATTGGGGGCCTTCTCGAAGCGCTCGCGGGCTTTGAAAGGGGAAAGCCTCGCAGCGATGATGAGCCTCTTTCCCATACTCACGAAGCGACAGGGCCAGCTTGCCGGCAAGATGAGCGGCGGCGAGCAGCAGATGCTCGCCATAGCCCGGGCCCTCATGGCGAAGCCGAAGCTGCTCATGCTCGATGAGCCGTCCCTCGGCCTGGCGCCCATCGTGGTGAGGACGGTATTTGAGACCATCGCGACCCTGAAGGCCAAGGGCGTAACCATTCTGCTCGTTGAGCAGAATATCCATCAAGCGTTGAGGATAGCCGATCGCGCCTGCGTTATCAAGACCGGGCACGTGACAATGACGGGAACAGGAAAAGAGCTTCTGGCTGACCCGGACATCCACCGGGCTTACATGGGCTTGAGCGGGATGAGAGACGACCATGCTTAAGATCCTCACGCAGGTGCTCGTCAACGGCATACTCTCCGGGACCATGTACGGCATCGCCGCCATAGGCCTGAGCCTCATCTTCGGGACCATGAGGATCGTCTTCATAGCCCAGGGGACCATGATCATCTTGGCAGCTTATGGCAGCTACTGGCTCTTCATCTTCCTGGGCATCGATCCTTACCTGTCCATTGTGCTCGTGGTGCCGGCGTCCCTTATCCTCGGCATCGGCTTCTATCAGGGCCTCTTCCGAAAGGTGGCCCGGGCAGGGCAGTTCCCCACCCTGCTCATCGCCTTCGGCCTCATGGCGCTTTTGGAAAACCTCATGTTCGTCATGTTCACCGGCAATGCAAGGGCGGTCCAGACGAGCTACGCGTCGTACGCATTGACCGTTCTAGGGATAAAGGTCTCCTTCGTGAGGCTCATGGCCTTCATCATGGCACTCGCCGGCACAGGGGGGGTAACGTTCTTCTTGAAGAAGACCATGCTGGGCAAGGCGGTGAGGGCTGCCTCGGAGAATCTCGAGTACGCCATGATGGTCGGCATAACCCCCCACGCGGTCAACACGATCACCTTTGCCTTGGGCATGGGCCTCGCCGGTCTTGCCGGGGTAGCCACGGCCACGACCTACGGCTTCGACCCCTTTTCTGGGTTCGTCTTTAGCCTCAAGGCCATGATCGCCCTCGCCATCGGCGGCATGGGGAGCGTGGCGGGCGGCCTCTTGGGAGGGATACTCCTCGGGGTTGTCGAGAACTACGCGGCCTTCGTCTTGACCGGCGGGTGGGCCGATGTGGTCTCGTACGCGGTCTTTCTCCTGGTGCTCATGTTCAAGCCCGAAGGCCTCTTCTCCCGGGATGTGAGTGCGAAGCTATGAGCAGGAAGAGCCTCTTCTTATTGATCGTGATCGTTGCCGCGTGCTGCGCCGTTCCCTTTGTCTTCGACCCGGAGAAGTCGTACGTGGTCTATTTTCTCTTCATGGCCTCGATCTATGTGACCCTGGCCCAGTCGTGGAACCTCGTTGCGGGTTACACGGGCCAGGTGTCCCTCGGCCACCACGCATTCTTCGGCCTCGGCGCCTACGTCGTCGCCATCATGTGGTCGAGGCACCTCATAGGCTATCTCGATCCAATCGGCTTCATCCTGGCAGGTGTTGCCGCATCGATGCTCGCCGTCCTCGTGGGCATCCCCCTGCTCTCCAAGCTTAAGGGGGACTATTTTGCCCTCGGGACGCTGGGCCTTGGGGAGATAATGAGGCTCATCACCATCCAGTTGGGGGCCTTTACCGGGGGACCCATGGGGATTCTCCTGCCTTCTTCCTCTTTCGGCACCATCCTGCCCCACTACTTCATAGCCCTCTTCCTCGCAGTGCTCGCCATTGGGGTCACGTTCTACATGGCGAGGTCCCATATAGGGCTTGCCCTTGTCTCCATCAGGGAGGACGAGGCAGCTGCAGAGGCAAGCGGCATCAATGTCCTGAAGTTCAAGGTCCTCTCCTTTGCCGTTGCCGCCTTTCTCGCGGGCATGAGCGGCTCAGTTCTCGCTTACTATATCTTCACGGTCGAGCCCCAGGGTTTCTACGGCCTGAACTGGACGCTCTATCCTGTTCTCATGTGTGTGCTCGGCGGTGCCGGCACCATGACAGGACCGATCATCGGCGGTCTCCTTCTCACCGCCGTTTTTGAGATAGCGAGATACTTCCTGCCGGAGATCCACCCCATCTTCTCCGGGCTCTTCATCATCCTCGCCATCATGTTTCTGCCCACCGGGATCATGGGTCTCAGGCCAAGGACAATGCAAAGGGAAAAAGGGGGCGTCTCCATCGGGCGCCTCCTCACAAAGCGCGCCAAAGGGGAGTAGGATGTGTGTTCGGCTTCATAAACCAAAAAAGGAGGGGCTCAAAATGGTGAAGTTGAGAGACGCGTGGCTGGTCGGATTGTTTGTCCTCGTTGCGCTGGCATGCTTTTTCTCGCCCGCAGGTCTTCAGGCCGCCGAGAAGAAGGAGATCGTCATCGGCACGCCGCTGCCGGTGACTGGCGTCGCATCGCAGGAGGGCAATGAGGAAAAGTGGGCCTACGAAGAGGCGGTGGCGGACATCAACGCGAAGGGCGGCATTTTCGTGAAGCAGTACAATAAGAAGCTCCCGGTGAAGCTCGTCGTAGCAGACATGGAGAGCGACCCCGGCAAGGGAGCAGGCGCCGTAGAGAGGCTCGTGAAGATCGACAAGGTTGATCTGCTCCTGTCGTCTTTCGCTGCGAACTTCGTCATGCCCACTGCCATCGCCGCGGAGAAATTCAAGATCTACTACCACGGCAACACGTGCTTCCCCGTGGTGTGGCGCGGAGCACATCTCAAATGGTCCACTGTCTTCTTCTTCGAGCTGGACAAGGGGGCGGAGATACCCTACGAGGTACTCGATACGATGCCTGCTGCTGAGCGGCCGAAGAACTTCGCCCTCCTCATGGAAGACACCGCTGACGGCAGGGCCTTCGGCGGCGGCCTGGCAGAAGCAGGCAAGGCGCACAAATGGGAGATCGCCCTGAATGAACCCCTCGGGGTCGGGGCAAAGGACTACTCCGCCCAGATCCTCAAGCTGAAGTCGAAGGGGATCGACGGGGCCATCCTCTTTGCATCCGGCGGGGACTGCGTCACCTTCGTGCGCCAGATGAAGGAGGCGGGTCTCAACCTGAAGTACCTCCACGGGTACAAAGGCACGTGGAACGGCGACTTCTGGAAGGCCCTCGGCAAGGACGCGAGCTATGTCCTCTGCGACGGCTTCTGGTCAGAGGACTGGCCGTACCCGAAGGGGAAAGAGATCGGGGAGAGGTACTCCAAGAAATTCGGCAAACGGTCCGTGGCCATAGGGCTCTACTATGCGAGCTGCCAGATACTCTGGGAGGCCATCGAGAAGGCCGGCTCC
>CAYZAF010000046.1:0-5565 GCA_964476435.1 uncultured Syntrophaceae bacterium | reverse complement strand
CTGCCTCCCCCAGGGCGTACTCGAGGACCCTTATGCCGACGACATGCACGTCTTCCCCTATCACCCCGGTTATCACCGTCATCTTTGATTTGTCCTCATCCGTCATTGGACCCCTCTTTAGAAAAGTTTGCCCTTGCGCGCGCAAGAAGGCCGCGCTTTTAGGAATCTTTGCATGAAAAGCCATCCTCTCCTCGAGAAAAAGGGGAGAGGATGGCATGAATTGGCTGCCCGCGGCTTAAGCCCTGGGTTTCCCAGCCCCAAGGGCCTTTCGTCTCTCTACATCTCGACAACGACCTTGATCTGATCATGGTCGTCCGCGGTCAAATCAAAGGCCTCTTTTGTCTTGGAGAGAGGCAAGACGGTCGTGACGTACTTCTTGGCCGTGATCGAGCCGGACTGGATAAGCTCAGCTGCCTCGAGCCAGCGGGGCACCCTCGGTCCCAGGCTCCCCCAGGCGATCTGCATGTGGAGCAGTGCCGGGTCGAAGCCGATGGAGGGGTCTGTATAGCCGGCGCCAGGCCCTATCCACGTCGTCATGTTGCCTTCGCTCGGCCCTACGTCTGAGCGCACCTTGAAGGGTGAATAGTAATACCCGGCGAGCCATATGGTTCCTGCCCGGCGCACGGATGCTATGGCTTGCATGAGGGCCTGCGGTCTCGTATCGATCACGAGGACGACGTCGGCTCCCTTGCCTCTCGTCTCCTTCATGACGACCTGAACCACATCCTGCTCGATGGAATCGATAAGGAGATCGGCGCCCACTTCTCCTGCTGCTTTGAGGCGCTTCTTCGACACGTCGCTCGTGATCACCTTGACGCCCCGTTCGTGCATCTTTGCCACCGTGCCCAAGCCCATGAGCTCCTGCCCGATGATGAGAGCCGTCTGACCCGCATTCGCCTTCCGCGAGAGCCCTATGGCGAGGTAGAGGGGCTCTATCATGGACAGATCGATCCAGCTCAAGTCGTTCGGCATCTTGGCAGCACTCTCATTCGTGATGAAGGGTAGGGCCACATACTCGGCAAAGCCGCCATGGATGGCCCTCTGGGCCATGCCTTCTCGCCAGTTGACGCAGCGCCAGTAATCCTCCTCGTAGCAGTAATTGCACCGGTGGCACGGCTTGAACACGGGATTCTGGAACACCCTGTCTCCTACCTTGAAATCCCTCACCTTGGAGCCTATCTCGACTATTTCCCCACTCCACTCGTGACCCCTGGCCAGACCAGGGCCCTCCCCTCCCCTCTGCCATCTCACCCACGCGTCTACGTCCATCACGTGGCATACCCCGCACGCGCCGACTTTGACGATCGCTCCCTCCGGGGTGCATCTCGGGTCAGGAACGTCCTGGTATCTGATATCACCCGGTGCATAATAGACAGCTGCCTTCATGCTTTTCTCTCCTCCTTGCCCTTTTTTATGCGACACCCTTTACGCATGAGAGCCTTCCTTCTTGAAGGGAGCCCCCATCTGCTCTCGTCGAATTTTAAAACTCTTCGTATCCGCTTTCAAGTGGGCAAAAAACGTGCCTGGAGCAAGGGGTGGATGGTTATCCGAAATGCTTGGTGTATATCTGCTTGAGGGCGCCTTCGATTTCTTTCCGGAATGCCTCGTAGCGGAACATGAGATCGCGCGCTTCCTGAGTGAGCCGTGACCCGCCGCCGGAGACGCCGCCCACCTTGCGCGTGAGCAGGGTGAAGCCGAGGCGCTGCTCCATAGCGCGGATCATGAGCCAGGCCTTTCGATAGGACATTTTCATCTCGGCTGCCGCCCTGTGGAGAGAGCCAGTGGTTTCCACCCGCTGCAACAGCCTGTCCGGCCCCTCGCCGAAAGCTTTGCCGTCGCAGTCAAGCCACACCTTGTACATGATCTTCATCGCTCTTCGGGCCACAGGGGAATTGTAACGGATGGTGAGATGAGAGTCAAGCCTTGCCTTTTTCGCGCGGAAAAAACTTCTTGACAGATCGTTATATTATGTCGTATATAATGTAGATGTCGTTGCCCATAGCCTACAGATCCTGTGTAAAGGAACAGGTGCTCTTGCCGCGAGACAATGCGCGGCTCCTATACTTCGCTCCAAGCCCTGCATCAGCGGTATGATGCCTCTCTACCGTTGATGCGTCGAGCCGGTTAGCTAAAAGAGCGGGCGGAAAGCGACTGCCTCTCTTTCCGTCTCGCTTTTTTAGCCCCGGCTCGACTTTTTTCCTCAATGCAGGGCATTCCCCTTTTGCATAATTCTCATCGGACATTACAATATGGGCAGCAAAACAGACCACTGTCGAGAGCGTGCCCGCTCTGCTGAAGACCTGAAACTGGCGAAAGGTTCAGAAGGCGTACGCCGTGGTCAAGGCATCCAGCGTGATGATTGTCGTGGACTGAACGGATGCCGATGCGCTAAGATAGAGACGCGGGCAAGGGGCCTTGCAAGTCGCGAGGCTCTTTTGCGCATGACGGCATAAGGATTAGGCACCTGGTATGGCTTCGCGCAAGATCTTGATTGTGGACGATGACGTAGCCGTCCTGCAGGTTCTGCGAGACATCCTCCTTCTCGCGGGATACGAGGTGACAACGGCGTCGGAGGAAGGGGAAGCCCTGACGGCCGCGAAAGACCAGGTCTTCGACCTCTCCATCGTCGACCTGCAACTGCAGCATCAGAATGGAATAGACCTGATGCGGAAGCTCAGGTGCATCCTCCCGGACATGCCTGTCATCATCCTCACGGGATACGGTACCATCGAGAGCGCGGTGGAAGCCATGAAACAGGGGGCTTACAGCTACCTCACGAAGCCCGTCAATGCCGACGACCTCCGCCTGCACATCGATAGTGCCTTGGAAGAGCGCCGGCTCAACGCGGAGATAGACCGGCTGAAAGCCCTCCTCGAGGAGGAGCATGGCTCGGCCAAGATCGTGGCGAGAAGCGAGAAGATGCAGCAGGTGCTTGACGCTGTGTCCAGGGTCGCGGAGAGTGACTCCACCGTGTACATCCATGGAGAGAGCGGCACTGGTAAGGAACTGATAGCCAGGACCATCCACCTGGCAAGCCAGAGGAAAGAGAAACCCTTTGTCGCCCTCAATTGCGCGGCCCTTCCGGAGGCCCTGCTCGAGAGCACGCTCTTCGGACACGAAAAAGGGGCTTTCACGGATGCGGTGCAGACGAGAAAGGGGCTCTTTGCACAGGCGCACGGGGGCACATTGTTCCTCGATGAGATCGGGGACATGTCCCTGGAGATCCAGGCAAAGGTGCTTAGGGTGCTCGAGGAGCGGAGGTTCTACCCCTTGGGGAGCGAAAAGCTCGTGGAGGTCAACCTAAGGCTGATCGTCGCAACCAACAAAGACCTGGAAGAAGAGGTGAGGAAGGGTCTCTTCCGGAGCGACCTCTTTTACCGGATCCATGTGATCCCCATCCATCTTCCCCCTTTGAGGGAGCGGAAGGAGGACATCCCCGGCCTTGTGGAGTATTTTCTCACCGGGCTCTCCAGGCAGATGAAAAAGGAGATACGGGGCCTTTCCCCTTCGGCGATGCGAAAACTGATGCTCCACGATTGGCCCGGAAACGTGCGGGAGCTGGAGAACGCCCTCGAGTACGCGGCGGCTGTAACGAGAAAGGACGTGATCACCGAAGACCTGCTGTTCGAGGCCCCCCGGTCTGCGCCCGAGCAAGGGTGGAAGCCTTTGAAAGAGGCCAGAGACGCGTTCGAAAGAGGGTACCTGATCAAGCTCCTCCAGGCCTGCCAGGGGAACGTAAGCGAGGCGTCGGACCTAGCCGGAAGGGGGAGGACCGATTTCTACAGCCTCCTCAAGAAGCACGATCTCGATCCTGCGGATTTCAGATAATGCCAACTTCAGGCAATTTCCTTTTCTTTTCGCCCTAGGACGGCGCTCTTTCCATGCCTTCCTCGCTGAATCATTGCATCGGGTCCCACAAGGGTCTATACTATGCCACGTGGGCAGGCGCATTCTTTTTATCGACGATGACAATGCCTATCGAGAAGTGATGTCGGATGTCCTCCAGTTCGCAGGGCACGGCGTCGTCGCCGAGGGGAGCGCTGAAAAGGCTATCGAGATCTTTCTCAAAGACCCCACGCGGTTCGACCTCGTGCTCACCGATCTCGTCATGCCGGAAATGGGGGGAGACGTGGTTTCCGAGAGAATCCATTCCATTCGCCCTGACGTGCCCGTCCTCGTGATCACGGGCTTTCCGGACCGCATCACCCCCGAGCAGGCAGGGGCCGCCGGAATCCGCAGGATCATATCAAAATCCGCGGCGAGAAAAGAGCTCTACAAGGCCCTGGAAGAGGCTTGAGGCTAAGGCCTACCCCTTCGTCACCGCCAATGCCCTGGTATCCATCTCCATCCTCCGGGGTCTTCCCGCCAATGCCCCGGAATCCATACTGCTCCGGGAAAAGGCGCCCTCGCCCAATAGCCTGGACTCCACCTCCACTCTCCATGCCGGAATTCCCAGTGGCCCTCGATCCAGACTGCTTCGGGATAGGGGGCCGCCGGTCTGACCTCGACCCTGGCAGGGGGCGGTCCGGACCGCACTACGGCAACACAGCCGACAACGGACATGGCAGCTATCAATGCGATTGTCAATGCCAAGGCTACGCCTCTCATGCAACCTCCTTTCGCTCGGTATTTAAGACCCCTCGATGCTCCATGCTGCACGCATGCCTGCCTGGGATCCCGCAATATCAGTGCCAGAGCCTCGACGTGGGCGAGATCTCCTCTGTTTTCGCTGCTCCTCAAGCCCGGATGCGCTTTATCGCCCGTCATGCGTGTCGAGCTTCGGGGTGCTCGATTCGACACAGATGCCGAACATACAGATGCGTGCGCCCGTATATGGTATGATACTTGAGGTAGAGGCGACAAACCTTTTCGATGGACTCCCCCATGGGTAGGCAAAAGGCGAGAGGAGGCGAAGAATGGCTGAGGGCCTATACAACGAGACGGTTATAGACCATTTCACGCACCCTCGCAACATGGGTGAGATAGAGGACCCGAGCGGTGTGGCAGAAGTGGGAAACCCCGCCTGCGGGGACGCGATGAAGCTCTACCTGAAGATAGAAGACGGAAGGATCGTCGACGCCCGGTTCAAGACATTCGGCTGCGCAGCTGCAGTCGCCTCGAGCAGCATGACGACCGAGCTCATCATAGGGAAGACCGTGGAAGAGGCATCCGGCATAACGAACGAGGGGGTATCCGAGGCACTCGGCGGGCTGCCCCCCTCAAAGAAGCACTGCTCGGTCCTCGCAGAAGAGGCCCTCCAGGCTGCTCTCGCCGACTACAAGAAGAGATTGCAAAACAGGCTAAAGACCGGATAAGGGCAAGGCCGGCGCCCCTCCAAGATCCCGCTTAGGGCATCTCGCAAACAAACTAGCGAAAGAAGTCCCTCACCTCCTGGCTCCGCCACGGCTGAAATGGCACCTTATTTTGCGAGATGCTCTAGTGTAGCGTCAAGCGACCATCGTCGCATGAGCGAAGGAATTGTCAGCCTGAAAGGCGGCTCTGGCTTGAAGATAACACCCCCGTCCGCTTTCGAAGGCTATTCCTTCCGAAACGCTTGCGCCTCCG
>CAYZAF010000045.1:0-2171 GCA_964476435.1 uncultured Syntrophaceae bacterium | reverse complement strand
CACCGCCTCGACGACCTGGTAGCCGGCGCTCTTAAGGGTATAGCAGACCATCTGGCGGACGCTCGCCGAATCGTCTACGGTCATGATCCATTTTTCCATGCCCTACAACTCCGTCCAGAGGCAATCCTTGTTCAAGTCCGGACCACACTCCCTATGGCAGGCGAAGCCCGCCTCCCTTACTTTCTGGATCAACGACTCTGGCAGGGCCCCCTCCACCACTATGGTCTTTTTGGCATTGAGCGCGCTCTTGTGGACTGCGCAAAGGATCTGAAGGAAGGAGAGATCCGCGCTGCTTAAGCCCTCCAGGTTCAGGGCAAGACAGTTTTTCTCGCGCAGCTGCTCCATGAGGAGCGATCTTATTTTCCCCGCCTCCTCCACGGTGCATGGGCCTCTCAGTTCGAAGACGCCCTCGTCCTCAGGTGTGGTTTTGGTCGGCTTATTCTTTCGCATGTCCCCCCCCAACCGTCGCTCGTCTTTCATACCGGATGCGCAATAAGGCCATCAAAGACGAAATAGGTGGTGCCCCGCTCGTCTTATCGACAGTTGCGAAGCAAAACTTTAGAGGTTACTGCTATGGCACGATGATCCTTCCGCAAGAAAGGGCCCAAGACGGTCTTCTCGCCTTGACGCGGATGCGAGGAAAATGGTAGAATTGATGCGGTTTATGCCGCAGGCTAACCGCCCGAAGCAGAGGGGCGGGACGAAAGGCAGGATGAGGCACCGATCGATGAATAAACCACTCCAAAAGCTCAATAAGGAAGAAGTCGAGCGGCTCAGGAAGTTCTATGAGTACGGGCCCATGATGAAGAGGCCGATTGACGAGGAACTGGCCCGAAAAGGATGGCTTCAGCCGAACGACATCGTGGACGGCGAAGTGCGTGCATACGAGGCTTCGGACGCAGCCTACCACAAGGGAATACCGATACTGTATAACGATACAGGGGTTGTCAAGGAGCGTTGGCTGATAGAGACGTGAGGAAGCGAGACCCCAGAAAGCCTCCCATCTCCCTCTCACATCTGTCTCGGCCAGGCTGCTAGAGGGCGGCCTTTCTTCGATCAGGCCTTCCGGGAAGAGGCCCATAGGACTAATGCTCAAAGCATCAGCCAGGCTGGTTGCGCTTCTCTTCTTACGGCGCAAATAGAGAGGCCCCGGGCAGTATGGAATTGGTCAGCCCCATTCTGATAAGCTAAGCGCCGAGGCGCCTCTCCCTTTCTAAAGTCGGGAATCATAGCCCGATTGACCTTGAGCGAAACGGGAAAGGGATAGCTGGCCAGGCAGGCTTTCTAGGGAGGTCCCATGTGTCTCAGTTAAGACAGGATCCCACGACGAAAGAATGGGTTATCATCGCTACGGAGCGTTCAAAAAGACCTCACGATTTTGTACGGCCTGAGACATCGACTGAAAAACTTCCTTACAAGGAGGACTGTCCCTTCTGCCAGGGTAACGAAGCTCTCACTCCCCACGAGTCGCTCGCCTACCGGAGCGGGGGGCCGGGGGATAGTGCGGGATGGTGGGTAAGGGTGGTGCCCAACAGGTTTCCCGCCCTTGCCATAGACGGCAGCCTGCAGAGGGAAGAGATGGGATTCTTCAGGATGATGGACGGAGTCGGCGTCCACGAAGTCGTGATCGAGAGCCCTTTCCACAACGAGATTCTGCCCCTCATGGACTCAAGACAGGTGGAGGAGATCCTCCTGGCCTATCGGGAAAGGTATCTCGCGTTGAGAGAGGACCGCAGGATCAAGTTAGTCATTATCTTCAAGAACCATGGGGAAGCAGCAGGGACATCGCTCGATCACACCCATTCCCAGATTGTCGGAACTGTCGTGGTCCCGAGCGATATCCGAAGGAGATTGGATCAGGCGGCCCGCCATTATGACGACCACGGAAGCTGCGTCTATTGCGACTCGATCCAAGAGGAGCTAGCCTTCGGCACAAGGATAGTTATGGATACCGAGCGGTTTGTCGTGCTTCAGCCCTTCGCTTCCCGGTCCCCCTTCGAGACCTGGATCATACCGAAAGAGCACCAGGCCTCTTTCGGCCTCATCTCCATGGAGGATTCAAAGACTTTTGCGAAGATCCTGAGGGCAACCTTGTTCAAGCTCCACGCGAAGCTGAACAACCCTGATTTCAACTATGTGATCCGTACCGCGCCCATCAGGGATGAGCAGGA
>CAYZAF010000044.1:0-2740 GCA_964476435.1 uncultured Syntrophaceae bacterium | reverse complement strand
GATGAAGCCCATCTGCTCTATCGATGTGAGCAATCTGGTCACGGTGCTCTTGTCGCGGTAGAGCTTCTCGGCGAGCACGCGCTGGGGCTCCCCATTCGCGTCCCAGATGTATACGAGGGCAGAGAACTGCTCGGCCCCTATTGGATGTCCCCTGTGGGCAAGCTCCCGGCCTATCTGCTTGCGGATGGCACCGGAGGCCTGATAGGTAAGGTAGCCGAGTGACTCGTGAAGCGTGTATGTACCGGTCTTCTTAGCCATTTGAGTGTGCTATACAACCATATTCTCCGGCGGTTGTCAAGCTGATCAGCCCGGCTGGCCAGGACCCTCCCGGCCCCCTGGCACCCGAACAATTCCCGGCTGGCCAGGACCCTCCCGGCCCCTGGCACCCGAACAATTCCAAAAAGGGCGATGTTATGGTAGCCTACTAGGGCATGGATAGGTGAGATACGCGGGATACGCGTTGCAGAAGGAATCCCGACTCTCGGGTCTGAGCCCCTTAGGAGAAGGGAGGCCGATACATGTTTCATATTGCGGATGCCGACGAGATCAGACAAGGCAAGATAACGGACGTCTACTTCATCCGGACCCTAGAGGTGCTGAAAGCAAGGGGCATCGACAAACGGGTGAGGGCTAAGTTCATCGTGAGGACGCTGCCCGGCAACGCAGCTTGGGCAATCTTTGCCGGTCTCGAGGAGTTGGCTGAGGTGGTACGGGGCCTCGACGTAAGGATGAGGGCCATGAGGGAAGGCACCATCATAAGGCCCTATGAGCCGGTCCTGGAAGTAGAGGGCATGTACACGATTTCGCTGCCTTTGAGACGACCATGTTAGGCCTCATTTGTCAGGCGTCCGGCGTAGCCACGAAGGCGGCCTGGTGCAAGAAGGCGGCCCAAGGCAGGGCTGTGGTCAGCTTCGGCGCTAGAAGGGTGCACCCGGCGATCGCGCCCATGGTGGAGCGGAACGCTTATCTGGGCGGCTGCCACGGCGTGTCCGTGCCTTTTGCCGCAGGGATGATCGGGGAAGAAGCGTCCGGGACCACGCCCCATGCGCTCATCCTCGTCATGGGCGACACGGTAGAGGCGGCCGAGGCCTTCGAAGAGGTCGTTGACGGGGCAGTAAGGCGCATCGTACTCATCGATACCTTCAACGACGAGAAGGTCGAAGCAGTGCGGGTGGCAGAGGCGCTCAAAAACAGGCTCTACGGGGTAAGGCTCGATACGCCCTATTCGAGGAGGGGGAATTTCGCGAGGATCCTCGAAGAGGTGCGATGGGAGCTGAACCTCAGGGGGCAGGGCCATGTGCAGATATACGTGAGCGGCGGCATCGACGAGGCGCAGATGGCGGATCTCAACCCGTACGTGGACGGCTACGGCACAGGAACGACTATCTCGAACGCGAGGGTCCTCGATTTCGCCATGGATATCGTGGAGATAGAGGGTAGGGCCCTTGCAAAGAGGGGAAAGATGTCGGGGAGCAAGAGGGTGCTCCGGTGCACCCGATGCCGCAGGGACAGGGTAGTCCCCTCGAGCGCGGGGGAAGCGGCCGCGTGCCCGTGCGGGGGCCCCATGGAGGACCTCCTCGTCCCCTGGTACGACGGGCAGAAGTTCCTTTTCGAGAGTGAGACGCCCCAGGCGATCAGGAAGCGCGTCCTCGGGGAATTGGCGCATTTCGGGCTTGACTCATGACCATATGCGTGGTTGACGGACAGGGCGGCAAAATCGGCGGCATCATCATTACGCGGCTCAGGGAGCGGCTCAGGGAGAACGTGGAGATCATTGCCCTCGGCACGAACTCCCATGCTACGGAGAACATGATGAAGGCCCGGGCAAATCGGGGAGCGTCAGGGGAGAATGCCGTCGTTGTCACGGCTCCCAAGGCAGACATCATCATAGGCACCATGAACATCCTCATGGCGGACTCCATGCTAGGCGAGCTGACCCCTCTCATGGCGCGGGCCATAGCGGATTCACCGGCCATAAAGTTCGTGCTTCCCGTCACTCAGGAAAGGGTCGTGGTAATAGGGAAGACGGAGCTATCGATCCCCCAGATGGTCGGAGTGCTGGTCGACGAGGTAGAAAAGGAGATTGGCAAATGTGTGAGGTAAGGGTGTTCAAGCGGGCAGGCGACGAAGAGGTGCTCCTCCTGAGGGACGTCTACCTGATAGAGGAGGAGGAGGGCGGCCTCAGGTTCGAGACGATCTTCGGCGAGCAGAAGGTCTTTGAGGCGGACATAGAGTCCGTATCCCTCTCGGAGAACAAGGTTGTCATCAGGGAGAAGGGCTAAGCCTAGACCAAGGCCCAAAGAGCCAGGCGAGGCCGCTCACCTATGCTCGATCATTTCCTCAGATCCTTTATCCCGGTCTTCATTGCCCTCGACGTGCTCGGGGTGCTCCCCCTCTATGCCGCCTTTTCCATGGACCTTGACGAGAAGAGGAGGAGGAGGGTGCTCCGGGAATCCATCATCACCGCCTTCTTCGTCACCCTTGGCTTCGTCCTGTTGGGGAACCGGATCCTCACCTATCTCAACATAGCCATCGAGGATTTCCTCATCGCTGGAGGCATCATCCTCTTCATCATCGCCGTGAGGGACCTCATTGGCCCGGCCAGGGAGGACCTTGCCGGCCAGGAAGATCTGTTTGCCGTGGTACCCCTCGGCGTGCCCCTTTTGGCGGGTCCGGCCCTTCTCGCCACGTCCCTCATCATCTTCAATTCCTTCGGCATAGGCTACGTGCTCGTCTCCCT
>CAYZAF010000043.1:0-6130 GCA_964476435.1 uncultured Syntrophaceae bacterium | reverse complement strand
GGCTGCGAGCGGAACGTATAGCTCGTGGCAATTCTCCCTGCCGGAAGGCCCATACGCAGACTCCCTGGCGAAGGTCGTTATGCCTCCGCAGCAGGAGACGCAGGTGGAGAACTACCCCTGCGCCATATTCGTGAGGGGCAGGGTGACAAAAATGCAGACGGCCAGCGACAAGGCCGAAGTTGTCAAGCACGAAGCCGAGGGCAACGCGTTTACCGAGCTGAGCCTCAAGAGGTCAGACTTTAACATCGTCAGCCCTACTGACATCAAGGTAAAGATAGACGATGGCATGGTTTTGGAGGGGCAGGGGCCTTCCGCCTCGCTGGCAGTCCCCATCTCAGCGGGTAATCACAGGGTTGTCATCTCTTTCCGAAGGGGGTATTTCTTTGACGAATCCCTCGTATACACCTCACAAAGAGAGGTGCGCAAAGAGATCAACCTGGAGCTGCACCGGATCAAGAACCTTATTCTGGACGTCCAGTTGAGCCCCCTCTTTGGCCCGGATACCATAGCCCTCAAGGTGTCCGAGAGGATCGGAAACCAGCAGCAGGTGCTCAGATCGATACGCCGGTTGGAGTGGGACAGCACCATAGAGACCTTCAAGGATTGACATAACACTCCTTTAGGTCCGCATCCCATGGAAGAGAGGCTCTCCAAGTTCATTGCCCGGAGCGGGGTCTCCTCACGCCGCAAGGCGGAGCAAATCATCCAATCCGGAAGGATCACGGTCAATGGCGCCATCGTCACTGACCCCCATTGCAGGATCCTTCCGGGAGCCGATGTGGTAAGCCTCGACAACCAGATCATAGCCGGACCGTCGAGGAAGCGGTACTACGTCGCCCTGTATAAGCCGTCCGGATACCTCTCCGATCTTGCCGATCCCAGGGGCCGGCGTCTCGCCCGCCAGCTGATCGATTTGGACGCGCCTCTCTTCCCGGTGGGAAGGCTCGACTACAACTCGGAAGGCCTTATGATCTTCACGAACGACGGCGAATTTGCGAACTCCATCATGCACCCCCGGTACGAGATAGAGAAAGAGTACCTCGCGAAGCTCTCCGGAAGGCTCGCCCCAGAGGAAATGAAGCTCCTGACCACCGGCCTTGCCCTCGCGGGCGAGACCTACCGGCTGCGCTCCATAACCCCCATCCAGGAGACAGCGAAGAACGGGTGGTACCGAATCACCGTGATCGAGGGGAAGAACCGCATGATACGGAAGATGGCTGAGGCTATCAACCACCCGGTCCTCAGGCTCAAGCGCGTCAGGATCAACGGCATCACCCTAGGCCGCCTGCGGCCCGGAGAATACAGGTTTATCCTCCCCCCGCAAGCTATGCGGCAGAACAACTCCCTCCCCATGTAAGCCCTGCCGCTTAAGCCCGATTGCCCGCCCAACACGTCAGGGATATTTTGATTGACAGCCCGTGAGGCTTCTGGCTAACATATATCACTCCATGAAAAACAATAACTACGCAAAGTGGGCCGACATCCTCAAGACGCTCGGCCACCCGGTGCGCCTCAAGATTATTGAGACGCTTCTCGACGACGATAAGTGCGTGAGCACCATCTGGGAGTCTCTCGAGCTCCCGCAGCCGATTGTCTCCCAGCACCTTTCGCTCTTGCGCACAAAGGGCATCGTCCAGCACGAGCGTTGCGGCTCAAGGGTAAAGTACTCCGTGATTGACCGGAATATTGAAGAGATCATCAAACTGATAAAGAGTCGTGAGTTTACATAATATCTCTTATCGGAACCTTCATGAGACTCACTACCCCCACAACATGCGTCCCGAGACATGGCCCCACCCTTGCCTGGCAGCTAGCTAGCCCTCCGGCCCACCATTGCCCAGAAATGAGGCTCCCATGAAAGAACAAGGCGCAAACCCTTCAGATATTGACAAACTCTACAGGCAGGTCGAGGGTAAGCTTGAGACCATCGTCGATAAGCTGCTTATATCGAAGATGAACGACAAGGACAATATTCTTCACACCGTGCAGATTATGATGGAGAAGATCTTCATTGCGTCCGCCATGAGGATCGCAGGCAACAACGTCTCCCAAGCGTCCAAGCTTTTAGGGATAAACAGAAACACCCTCAGCAAGAAGCTCAAGGAAATGGAGACCCAAAACGCCTAGAGGCTCCCTGGAAAGCGGCCTACGGGAGGGGCTCAAAGGCGAAAGGCCTCGCGCGAGGACGACTCCTTAAGAAACCTTTTATTCCAATTCTAAATCATGACGATATCGAGGCGCCGAGGAAGGAGCGACGAAGGTGTACAGTTGCAGTACATCGAGGAACACATGACGAAGGCAACAAAGATAGCGCCGAGTTAGAATTGGAATTAGCCAACGTAGCCGGCAATAAGATCCCCCAACTCCTTTGTCCCCATGCCCATCTTCCCGGCGTCGAGGGATCGTACGTCGCTCTTCAGGGCCCTTTCGACTGCGGCCTCGATGGACAAGGCAGCTTCCGCCTCGCCGAGGAACTGGAGCATCATGGCGCCTGCGAGGATGGCAGCAAGGGGGTTGATCACATTCTTTCCCGTATACTTCGGCGCCGACCCGCCGATTGGCTCGAACATGGAAACCCCCTGGGGGTTGATATTTCCCCCGCACGCTATGCCCATGCCCCCCTGGATCGCTGCCCCCAGGTCCGTGATGATGTCGCCGAAGAGATTGTCGGTGACAATGACGTCGAACCACTCCGGGTTCTTCACCATCCACATGGAGGTTGCGTCCACGTGGGCGTAGTCCGCCTTGATCCCGGGGTATTCCTTTGCCACCTCGTAGAACGTTCTCTCCCAGAGATTGAAGGCAAAGGTGAGGACATTGGTCTTTCCGCACAGGGTCAGCTTGTTCCCCTTGTTGCGCTTCTTCGTCAGCTCGAAAGCGAACCGGATGCACCTTTCCACGCCCTTTCTCGTGTTTATCGACTCCTGGACCGCGATTTCGTCTTTTGTCCCCTTCTTGAAGATCCCGCCTGACCCCGTGTACAGCCCTTCCGTGTTCTCCCTGACGACCACAAAGTCTATTTCCTTCGGTCCCTTGTTCCGCAAGGGCGTTTCCACGCCTTCATAAAGCTTGACCGGCCTCAAATTGATGTATTGGTCGAGCTCGAAGCGGGTTCTCAGGAGTATCTCCTTTTCCAGGATACCAGGAGTAACGTCCGGATGGCCTATAGCGCCGAGGTACAACGCGTCCTTGGTCTTGAGCTCCGATAGTATGCTGTCGGGAAGGGTTTCACCCGTCCTCAGGTATCGCTCTCCGCCAAGGTCATAGTTCGCGTATGACAGGCGAAAATCAAACTTTCTGGATGCTGCATCGAGCACTTTCATGCCCTCGGCGAGAACCTCGGGACCGGTACCGTCCCCTGGAATCGCGCCTATCTTGTATTCCCTCGTCATTTCCGTCTCCCTGGAAGCCATTTTTTTCTTGAGCGGCGTTTAGCTTGTGGGGCCGATAGCCTTTCTCCCTATGTCTCTACGAAAATGCATGCCTTCGAATTCAACGAGAGAAAGCACCTCATAAGCCTTCTCTACGGCAAGGGCATAGGTGTCTCCCAACACCGTTACCCCCAGCACCCTGCCCCCGGCTGTGTAGTATTGGCCGCCCACTCTCTTGGTCCCCGCGTGAAAAACAAAGGCATCCTTCCTTCCGTCGAGGGCTCCCAGCCCCCTTATGAGCTTCCCTTTCTCCGGCTTTGCCGGATATCCTCGGGACGCTATGACCACACAGAGGGCCACGCCTTTCTTCCAGGAGATGGTACCGGCGCTGGCCAGGTCCCCCTCGGCACACGCGGCCAGGATGGGCAGAAGGTCACTGTCCATCTTGAACAATAGGGGCTGCGTTTCCGGGTCGCCGAACCGAGCATTGAACTCGAGTACGTACGGCTTCTTTCCGTCGAGCATGAGGCCGCCGTAAAGCACGCCCCTATAGACGACCCCCTCGTTCCTCAGCCCATTGACCATGGTCTCCATGATGGTGCGGTCGATATGCGCTTCCATTTCCTTATCGACAAAGGGAACGGGTGTGTAAGCCCCCATTCCCCCGGTGTTCGGGCCCTCGTCGTTATCCAGCAAGGCCTTATGATCCTGGGAAGGCAGCATGGGAAGGATTGCCGAGCCATCGGTGAACGCGAGGTACGATGTCTCGACCCCCGGCAGAAAGCCCTCAACGATGACCCTTTCCCCTGCTTCTCCATGGATCTTGTCCACGAGCAGCTCCCTCAGGGCTGCCTCCCCTTCCTTCCGCTCCTTTATGACATAAGCGCCCTTGCCTGCGCATAAGCCGTCCGCCTTGATCACATAGGGAGGCGAGAGCCCCTGAAGGTAATCGAAGGCCCGGCCGTATTCCTCGAAGGTCTCGAAAGACGCTGTCGGCACCTTGTACTTTTCCATCAAACCCTTGGCGAACACCTTGCTCGTCTCGATCTGAGCACCCAGCCTGGAGGGGCCGAAAACCCGAACCCCTGCCCTATCGAAGGCATCTGCGACCCCCGCGGCCAAGGCGCTCTCCGGTCCGATCACGACCAGGTCTATTCTTTCCCTTTTTGACAGACCGAGAAGCCCTTCAATATCCGTCGGCTCTACCTCAAGGCACGGCACCATTGCAGAGATGCCGCCGTTGCCGGGCGCGCAAAAAAGCTCGCTTATCTTCGACGACTGCGAGAGCTTCCATACAATGGCATGCTCTCTGCCTCCACTGCCTATGACGAGAACTCTCATTTGTCTCCCACTCTTCTTTGACGAAAGGAGCGATGTCCCCGGCACCCGTGACGCCGGAAGGAGCCAAAAGCGCATGAAAGCGCCCTTTCCCCAAAGTTTCGCTCTGCCTGACGGACGCTACGATGTGCTTTTCGGGGCCCTTTCGCCTCTCTTTCCTGCATCCAGGAGCCAACCGAACAGTGATCTATCATATTTTTACGCGGAGGATTTGTCAACAAAATTCGGGGAATTGTCGGAGAATTGAAGGAAGGCAGACCTATGGAAATGCCCCATGCTTTCTCTGGTGCAAGCCCTACTTCGCCCCTTCGCTGCCCTCTTCTTCCCCGGCCACGTAAAACCGGCGTCCTCCAAGGGTCACAGCCTCCACCTTCCTCTCCTTCATCAGCTTCTCCAACTCCTCTCGTGCCCGATAGGCGGACGCCCCAGTCAGCGCCACGATGTCTTCGACACTGAGGGACCTTCGCTTCAGAATTGCGAGCACTGACTCCTCCCAATGCCGGCTAACCTTTGCCGTTGCCTGTTTTTCAGGACCGCCCGCTATTACCTCGCACCTATTCCCCAGGAATTGGGCTGTCGATAGGAGCTCCGCGCTTCTTACCGCCTTTGCCATTTTTTCAGCAGGAGGCCTTGCCACTGTATTGAGCTGCACCCTATCAAAAGGGATACCGTCTATTATTTGTCTTAACATTTCAATGTGTTGACGACTATTGTTAATGTTTCTTATCAACATTACCTCGAGCCATACCTTGCCCCTGTACTCGCGCCGGAAGGCCTTCAGTCCTTCCAGAAGCTCGGAAAGACTCAACGATTTATGGGGGCGATTGATCCTGTTGAACGTCGCAGCGTCGGCAGCATCGAGGGAAGGGAGGACCACGTCTGCCCTAAGAAGGTCCTTTCGCACCTCCGGCAGGTGAAGGAGGGAGCCATTGGTGATCACTGCCACCGGCAACGGGACCTCTTGTTTCAGCTTCGCGATAATCCATCCAATGTCCCTGTTCAGGGTCGGCTCCCCTGACCCAGAGAGGGTTATGTAATCAACCTTCGAAGCGTTTCTTGCAGCCCGAAGTACCTGTTCCACCACGGATGCAGGATCGAGGAAGCTCCGTCTCTCTACGTCTACCTTCCCCGATGAGCCCAATTGGCAATATATGCAGTCGAAACTGCAGTATTTGCGGGGAATGAGGTCCACCCCCAGGGAGAAGCCCAATCTCCTCGACGGCACAGGGCCGAAGACAACGTTCTGCATGGCAATAATGTAACGTATCCCGTGTCGATATTAAAGGGGAGGCCGGCCAGGGCCCGGCGCTATCAGGCCAGGAGAAGTCTGGGCAGGAGAAGTCTGGGCAGAAGGCGCGGGCTGGAGAGGGTCCGTTGTCTGCGGCCGGAGGAGGATGATCTCTATCCTCCTGTTGAGGGCC
>CAYZAF010000042.1:0-11082 GCA_964476435.1 uncultured Syntrophaceae bacterium | reverse complement strand
GCCTTGCCTGCCTTGGTGGGGAACGCCTGCTATCCCCTCACGGATGCGCGGGACCCGCTTCCCGTTGGTCACTGCATTGTGCGGCTCCCACCATATGTTGCGGCTTCCGCAAGCCCATCGTCGATGCATTTCGATCCGGTAAAACCGCCCCAGGGCCGCTCGAAAGAGAGGCATTCCTCCATCCTCGTCGGCGCATCTTGACGCGGCACGGCATTTGAATAACCCTTCCCTATAACACGAGATAGGGGCGAGAATTTGGGTCGTCTCCACAGGACGACCTTCCAGATGACCTTGCGTGCAGGGGACCGCTTGTGAGATCGGAACATATAGCAATAGTGGGCGCGGGACTGATGGGTCATGCCATCGCCCAGGTCTTTGCGTGCAAAGGCAATGAGGTGAGCCTGACAGACGTGGACGATCGTGCGCTCCGGCAGGCCCTCGACAACATAAGGACCAACCTGGCTTTCCTCGCGGAGAACGGCATCGGCAGCACAGAAGAGATACCCTCTATCATGGGAAGCATCCGGGCAACCCCTCATTTGAGGGAGGCTGCGACAGGCGCGCGCTTTGTGGTCGAAGCCGTCTCGGAGCAGCTCGATCTGAAACAGAAAGTCTTGAGGGACCTGGAGCATCTCTGCCCGCCCCACACGATACTTGCGACCAGCACGTCTTCTTTCACCATCACGGAGGTTGCGGGGAAAGTGCGGAGAAAGGAGCGGGTGGTGGGCACGCACTTCTCTAACCCGCCGTATCTCATCCCCCTCGTGGAGGTAGTCCGGGGCAAGCACACCTCCACGGAGGTGGCGGACTACACGTTCGACCTTCTGAAAACAGCAGGCATGCATCCAGTAAAGGTGAACAAGGATGTGCCCGGCTTCGTGGGCAATCGGCTGCAGCACGCGTTATGGCGCGAAGCGGTTTCCATCGTCGATCAGGGGATAGCCGACGCGGCAACAGTCGATGAGGTCATCAAGAACGGCTTCGGCATCCGGCTGCCCGTGCTTGCTCCCCTGGAAACGGCGGACATGGTGGGACTCGACCTGACACTGCAGATTCACGAGTACATCCTCAGGCGCATCGACAGATCGATGGGCCCCGCTGCGGTGCTGCGCCGGAAGGTGGAAAAGGGGGACCTCGGGTTGAAGACGGGAAGGGGATTCTACGAATGGGACCTCAAGAGCGCCCACCAGTGCCGGCGCCGACTGCTGGAGCACCTCGTGCGCTGGCATCGCGAGCAAGAAAGGCGGATAGAGGGGAGCAAAGGGTGGCGCGAATGATAAAGGGCGTGGGCACCGATATCATGAGCATGCGGCGGATCCACGACATCCTCGAGAGGGAGAGCGAGGCCTTTGTTCGGCGGGTCTACACGAAAGAGGAGCAGAGGCAGGCTTCCGAGAGCCCTGATCCCTTGTCGTATTTTGCCACGCGATTTTCCGGCAAAGAGGCTGTTTTCAAGTGCTTCGGGATCCACGGCAACGTTAATCTGAGCGAGATCGAGATACTCGACGGGGAAACAGGACAGCCCCAGGTGACCCTTTCAGGGGAGATGGGCAGGCTGGCGGGGATAAAAGGCATAAAGAACGTGCAGATATCCCTGTCCTACGAGACCGATTATGCAATCGCCTTTGCGGTGGCGCAGGATTAGCCTAAAGGCTTAAGGTAATACGGGTCGTCGGTTGTCCTCGCGGGCATGACATTGAGGGAGCGGAAAACATATGGAACTGAAAGAGCAGATACTCCAAAAGATCATTGAGCGGGCTTCCCAGATCTTCAGGAAACCCCCGGAAGAAATTGGGGGAGAGACGCGTTTTGTGGAAGACCTGAAAGCGAAATCGGTCAACTACGTGCAGATAATCACGATACTCGCCGACACTTTCGATGTGGACATATCCTTCATGGAGTTCAGACGGAAGAAAACCCTGGGAGAAGCGGCGTCCTACGTCGCGCAGCGGTTGGGGGAATAGAGGGGGAGAGAACCTTTCCGCCTCCAATCTGATCGATTGGGCCTATTCTTCCTTGTGAGGAGCGACAGATGGCAAGGAATGTGATGAAAGAGCTTGAGGCCAGGGCAAAGGCCGATCCGCAACGGGTTGCACTGCCCGAGGCCAACGAGGAAAAGATACTGCGTGCGGCACGTCGGGTGCGGGAGATGGGCGTGGCGCTGCCTATCGTGGTCGGGGAGCCGGGGGCTGTCGCTGCCGTTGCGGAGCAGACGGGCGTGCCCCTCGAGGGCATCTCCACGGTCGATTTTCAGGACGAGGAAAGGGCCGGCCGTCTCGCGGAAAGGTATGCGCAGATCCACCCGGATGTGCCAGTCCGAGCGGCGAGGCGCATGTTGAGAGATCCCCTCAACTACGCCGCCATGATGGTGAAGCTCGACGAGGCTGATTGCATGGTTGCTGGACTCTCCCATACGACGGGGGAGGTGATCATGGCTGCCGAGATGATCATAGGCCTGAAGGAGGGGATCTCGACGGTCTCGAGCATGGGCATCCTCTCCGTACCCGGGTACGAGGGGCCTGAAGGCAATCTGCTCGCCATTGCCGACTGCGCCGTCTGCCCGGCTCCTGGTCCGCAGGAGCTTGCGGACATAGCCATCTCAAGCGCCGAGACCGTGCAGAGACTCCTGGGTTGGGAGCCGCGCATTGCCCTCTTGTCTTTCTCGACAAAGGGGAGCGCCGGTCATGAGCGCGTGGACATGGTGCTCGCTGCCCTTGAGCTGGTTCGCGAACGGCGGCCCGACCTCTCCATTGACGGCGAGCTGCAGCTCGATGCGGCCATCGTGCCTGAAGTGGCGGCAAAGAAGGTGCCAGGGGGCTCAGAGGTGGCCGGCAGGGCTAACGTACTCATCTTCCCGAGCCTCGAGGCAGGAAACATAGGCGTGAAGCTCGTCCAGCAGTTTGCCCAGGCCAAAGCCTACGGCCCGCTCCTGCAAGGCTTTGCGAAACCGGTGAGCGATCTTTCCCGGGGAGCACCCGTTGAAGAGATCGTGGGGGCAATCACCATGGCCGCGGTATACGCGCAAAAGAAGCGGGAGGCCCGATAGGGATGGATAGACGCTATCGGCTTTTTGTCATAAACCCGGGCTCCACCTCTACGAAGATAGCTCTTTTTGAGAACGACGAAGAGGTATTTTCCGCCAACGTCTCCCATGATGCAGCAAAGCTCAGGGAGTTCCCGGAGATAGGGGACCAGTTTCCCTTTCGCAGGGAGACGATCCTTTCGGAACTGGCAAACGAGGGGATTTCCCTCGAAGGGATAGATGCCTTTGTGGGCAGGGGCGGAGGCCTCGTGGGCGTGTCCGGGGGCACATACGCAATCAACGAGGCCCTGCTTCATCATGCACGGCTAGGCTTCACGGTCAAACACCCCGCTAACCTCGGCAGTCAGCTGGCCCATGCCTTTGCAGAGGCTTACGGGGGAAAGGCCTTTGTCGTCAACCCGCCTGACGTTGACGAGTTCGACCTCGTGGCGCGCGTCACGGGCCTTTCCGGCATTACCCGCGAGAGTAGGGGCCATCCGCTCAACCAGAAGGAGGTTGCCATACGCTATGCCGCTGAAATCGGAAGGTCTTACGAGGACCTCAACCTTGTGGTTTCCCACATCGGCGGCGGCATAACGGTGACTGCCCATAGAAAAGGCCGCATGGTCGATTCCACGGATGTCATAAACGGCGACGGACCAATGGCCCCCACGAGGGCAGGCGCGCTCCCCGCCGTTGCCCTCATGCGGCTCTGCTTTTCTGGCGAGTATACGGAAGAGCAGATGTACTACCGCATCACGAGGAGCGGAGGTCTCGTCGATCACTTAGGGACGTCGGACGTGACGGAGATACTCGAGCGCATCAAAGGTGGGGACACTTACGCGCGGCTCATCTATGACGCTATGATCTATCAGATAGCGAAGAGCATCGGCGCTTACGCCACCGTTCTCGAAGGCAGGGTCGACGCGATTCTCCTCACCGGCGGCGTGACCCATGAGACGTATCTCGTCGATCGGATCAGCGGGATGGTGAAGTACATTGCCCCGGTGAGAGTCTACCCGGGTGAATTTGAAATGGAGGCCATGGCCGCGGGGGCCCTCAGGGTCCTTAAGGGGCAGGAAGAAGCAAAGACTTACACGGGCGTGCCCGTGTGGAGTGGCTTTAAGAAAGGAGGGGGCTAAAGGTGCCCGCGATCATCAACGGGATCACCAACCTCGGATGGAGGGACTGATGAAGAAGATCATAGCGCTGTCGTGCGGGAGAAAGAATCGTTTCACGGAGAGTCTGATCAAAGAGGCCGCCATGGGGGCGGAAGAATTCAACATCGAGACGGAGATCATAAGGGCCATGTCGTTGAAAGTCCTTCCATGCAGAGGATGCGACGAATTATGCATGAGGAGCGGCGAATGCTGGCAGAAGGACGATGTGGAATGGATCCTCCAGAAGACGTGCGTCGAAGACGCTGCTCTGATCGTCGGCGTACCCTGCTATCACGTGAGAGCGAACGGTTTCTTTGCCTGTATCCACGAGAGGCTGAATCATATCTTCATTAACAACTGGGAAATCATGAGAAAAACGAGAGTGGGTGCCATCATTGGCGTAGGCGGAGGCGGCTATGACAGCTGGACGAGCCTCAACCTGCCCATGGTCGATATCTTTGTTCAGCACACGCGGAAAGTGGTCGACCGGATGCAGGTTAACTTCTGTGGCATCAGGGAGTGGAACCTTTGGGCCCGGACCGATATGACGCCGGTGACGCAAAGGGTGAGGCTGACAGACATACCCTATGAAGAAATGTGGACCGTGTTCGGCCCCCAGGACGACAGAATCGAGTTCTACCGGAAGGCACTTAGCCGGGCAAGACAGCTCGGCCGCAACGTGGCGAGGGCAATGAACACGCCCATAGAGAACGTGGAATACGTCGGTGAAAAAAGCGGCGTCGAATGCCCTGTGTGTCACGCCAACATACTCCACGTCCATGAGGATCTGCCTTACGTCATGTGCCCGACATGCGCGGTCCGAGGGGAAATAGTCATTGAGAAAGGCAAGATGAAGATCAAGTGGAATGAAGCTGACGCGAAGGTTTCCCGTTTCTCCTTGGAAGGCGATCAGCATCATGTTGCGTGGCTAGAAAAGCACTACTTCAGGAATCCCCAATATTTCGCGGCAGCCGCCGAGCTGACCAGGGAGCACGCGCGATACGGCAAGATCATCAGGCCTGAGGGATCAACGGAGGAGGAAGAGTAGAGGCATGACCGGCTAAAAGAGATGTATGGTAAAAGGCGCTCTGAAAGGAAAGGTTGCTCTGTCAAAACCGAATGCTAAAGGGAGGAGGGAGACATGAAAAAGAACGTGTTCTTGGGACTTCTGTGTGCCGTATTGATAGGCGGTCTTATGGCGACCGCCATTTCTCAGCCGGCATTCGGCGCCGAAGCGCCGAAGACGATCAAAATCGGCGTGTTGCTCTCTTTGACCGGCCCTGATTTCCAGGTCGGAGGGCCCGCCAAGCTGGGATACGAGCTTGCTCTCGATGAGATCAACAAGGGCGGCGGCGTCATGGTAAAGGCCTTTGGAAAGAAGATACCCATCGAGTTGGTCATGCTCGACATGGAGACGAATCCGGAAAAGGCCATTGCCAGGGCCGAGGCGCTCAATGCCCAGAACGTGCCTGTGGCAGTGGGCACGACGCTGGTCGGCGCAACAGCCGAGATCTTCGAGAAGAACAAGCTCCCCGTCGTGGCCGCCATCATGACGATCAACGCGATCATGGACAGGGGCTTCAAGAATTTCTTCAATATCGGCACTTTGAACAGCGACGTCGCTGAAGCAATTTTCGATACCTTCGGCGCCCTTCCCACGAATACGATGCCCACCAAGTGGGCCTTTCTCAAGGAACAGAGCGACTTCTCCACTGAGCTCTTCGTTTTCGCCAAACAGATGGCGGCCAAACGGGGCGTCACCGTGGTCTACGAGGGGGAGTATGCTATGATGACCCCGGACTTGAGCGCCTTGATCACCGGCGCAAAGAACGGCGGCGCTGACGTAGTATTTACTTTTTCGACGCCGCCGGATGCCATTACCATGCTGAAGCAGATGGCGCAGCTGGGCTTTAGGCCGAAGGCGAACATCATGCTGAGAGCCTCGGACGATCCGTCGTGGGGCAGGCTCGGCGCCTTGGGCGACTACGCCATAGGTTCTCCCGACTGGCATTCTGCCCTCAACTACCCTGGAGTGAAGGAGCTAAACGCGGCGGTCAAGGCGAAGACAGGGCAGCCTACGAACCCCTCTGTGGGACCTGCCTACGCAACTATCAAGGTTGCGGCAGCGGCCATCGAGAAGGCAGGCAGCCTCGACAGAGCCGCCATCAGGGACGCTCTGGCAGCCACGGATATGGACACGGTGGTGGGCCACGTGAAGTTCAACGCCAAGAATGCGAGGGTGGGCGTTATTCGTCCGGTGGTGCAGTGGCAGAATGGAGCGATGGAGCTTATATGGCCGGACAAGCAGAAGACCAAGCCCTTTGTCTACCCGATTCCCTACAAGTAGAAAGGGCTCATCAGGGCGTCCTGCCCGAGGGCGCCCTGAAGTTTGACCCATAGGGCCGGTGGTCATGCCGCTTCTTGAGGCAGAGCACGTAAGCAAGCGATTCGGCGGTGTGGCTGCCGTCGACGATGTCAGCCTCTCCCTCGCCGAGGGGGAGATTCTGGGGCTCATCGGTCCCAACGGCGCGGGCAAGAGCACGCTCTTCGACCTCTTGAGCGGCGTGGCCAAGCCAGATCAAGGCACGATTCGCTTCGACGGCGAAGACATCACCCCATGTACGTCCGACGAGATATGCCGCCACGGCATCGCCCGGACCTTTCAGCTCGTGAGGCCTTTCAACCGGCTCAGTCCCCTCGAGAATGTCATGGTGGGCCGGGCTTTCGGCAGGTTGCCGTCGAGGAGCATGGGGGAGGCACGCCTGGAGTCAGAAGAGGTGCTCTTGCTCACGGGCCTTGCCGGGAAACGGGTAAGGTCGGCGGCCATGCTGGGCCTCGTGGATCGCAAGCGCCTCGAGATCGCCCGGGCCCTCGCAACGAGACCGAGGCTCCTTTTACTCGACGAGATGATGGCAGGGCTCAACCTCACCGAGATGGACGCTGCTATAGACCTGATAAAGGCCATCAGGGCATCGGGGATAAGCCTCATCGTTGTCGAGCACGTCATGAGGGTGATCCTGGCCATTTCCGACCGGCTAGTCGTGATCAAGACAGGGCGGAAGATCGCCGATGGGCCCCCGGCTGAGGTCAGCCAAGACCCGGCGGTGATCGAGGCTTACTTAGGCAAGGGGAGCGTGTGCTAGAGATCAGCGGCATAGACGTATTCCACGATGACCTCCAGGCGCTCTGGAACGTCTCCATGACCATCGAGGACGGTCAGATCGTGAGCCTCGTGGGCTCGAACGGCGCGGGCAAGAGCACCCTCATGCAGGCCGTGGCAGGGACCTTGAGGCCAAGAGCCGGGAGCATCGTCTTTGACGGGATCCGCCTCGACCGGATGCCCGTCCACAGGATCGTGGAGACGGGCATCTGTATGGTGCCGGAGGGCCGCAGGCTCTTTCCCCGGATGAGCATCCTCGAGAACCTCGAAGTGGGCGCCTCTGTGAAGAGGGCCAGAAAAGCGAGACAGGAAACGCTCCGCTGGGTATATGAGGTCTTCCCCATCCTGGGAGCGCGCACCAGGCAGGAGGCGGGCACCCTCTCGGGGGGCGAGCAGCAGATGCTCGCCATAGGCAGGGCATTGATGTCCCTCCCAAGGCTTCTCCTCGTCGACGAGATGTCCTTGGGCTTGAGCCCCATCGCAGCGCAGGCCATCTCGGACGTGATCAGGCGCCTCAATACCTCGAGAATGCTTACGATCCTCCTCGTGGAGCAGGATGTGCAGCTGGCCCTTTCATTGGCTCACCGGGGCTATGTGATAGAAAACGGCCGCATCGTGGGACAGGGCCATGCGCAGGACCTGCTCTGCAGCGAGGAGATAAGGAAGGCATATCTCGGTTTGCGAAAGGGGCAAGAGTGAACGCGGTCATCCAGACCCTGCTGATCGGCATCGTCGTCGGCGCCCTCTATAGTCTTGTAGCCCTCGGCTTCGGCCTGATCATGGGGGTGATGCGGTTCGTCAATATCGCCCACGGGAGCTTCGTCATTATCGGCGGCTACATCGCTTACTGGCTCTTCACGCTCTGGGGCATAGATCCCTACTTGTCCATCCCAGCGGTCATGCTCTGCATGTTCGCCATGGGGCTCCTTCTCTACAGACTCACCCTCGCCCCGCTCCTCAAATACCCGCGCGCCGAGATGCGCACGGACAAATCGCTTCTCATCACCTTCGGCGTCACCTGGATACTCGACAATGCGGTGACCCTGGTGTGGACGCCCGATACGAGAAGCGTCATTACCTCTTACTCGGGGAGCACCGTCAATGTCTTCGGGGCCAGGCTCGGCCTCACCGGCCTCACGGGCCTCATCATCGCCATTGTCGTTGCCGTTGCCCTGCACGTTTTACTCACGCGGACCTACTTCGGCAAGCACGTACGGGCCTCAACTGAGGACTCCGGGGCCGCTGCCCTCAGCGGGGTGAATGTACAGCGGACCTACCTCATATCGTGCGGCATCGCCGCAGCTCTCGCCGGTGTGGCAGGGGTGGTGGTCGTATCGAGTTATTCGGTTGCTCCGAGCGGCGGTCTGAATTGGCTCCTCACGGCCATGGTGGTTCTCGTGCTTGCAGGGGAGAAGCACATCGCCTACGTCCTCCCTGCCGGCCTGATCCTCGGCGTGCTGCAATCGGGAAGCACCCTTCTGGTAAGCCCGGCGTACCAGCAGCCCATCTCGCTCATCGTATTCATCCTCGTGCTCATGTTCAGGCCCAACGGATTATTCGCGAGGGGGGGATGAATGGCCGCTGAATGGAAGAAGGCATCTCTGTTGGGTCTTGTCATCGCCATTTTCGCCATCGTACCGCTCATCGTTGATCTTGGCAGCCATGTGATGAACATCATGGTGACGCTCTTCATCTACCTTGTGCTCGCCCAGGGATGGAACCTCATAGGGGGATATACGGGCCAGGTGAACCTGGGCATCGTGGCTTTCTTCGGTGTGAGCACGATGACCACCCACTTTCTGTGGAAGGCCGGCTTGCCCATCTGCCTCGCGATTTCTGTTGGGTGCCTAGCCGCCGTTGCCCTCGCCTTCTTGATCGGGGTGCCTACCCTGCGCCTCCGGGGCATGTACTTCGCCGTAGGGACCCTCGCCCTCGCTCAGGCAGCGCAGACCGTGGTAGCCAACATCTTCACGCGACAGGTCTCTATGCCGGGCAGCTTTTCCGCGAGCTACAGCCTCTTCCCCCGTTATTATCTGGGGCTTCTCCTCGCAATCATAAGCATGGCCGTGGTCTATGCAGTTGCCCGCTCGAGGATAGGCCTGGCTATGGCAGCCATCAGGGATGACGAGGAAGCGGCGCAGGTGACCGGTGTGCGCGTCTTCAGATACAAGGTGACAGCCCTCATGATCAGCGCTGTCCTCGCGGGACTGGCGGGTGGGTTCTATGGCTACGTCCGGCTCTCGTTCTGGCAGTTTGCGGCCGTTTTCAGCCCCTCGTGGACATTCGACGCCCTTCTTTCCGTGGTCGTGGGCGGCGCAGGCACCCTATTCGGGCCTGTGATCGGAAGCGCCTTCCTCGTCGTGCTGTCCGAGGTATTCGCCAACACGTTCGGACAGGCCCACCTTATCATATTCGGCCTCCTCTTTATCCTGGTGGTCTTGTTCCTGCCCGAGGGGCTCACTGGCGGGGCTGATCTTTTGCGCCATGGAAAAGGCCACATCCATTGGGGGAGGCGAAAGGCGAGAGGCTAAAGAAACGTAGAGACAAATCTTGAAGGAGAGGTAACGATGCGCGAGCCTACAAGTGATGTTATCGTTGTTGCGGCAGGCCCTGCCGGCCTCTGCGCGGCCATAGCGGCTGCCCAGGCGGGCTCCCGGGTAGTGGTCTTCGAGAAGGGCTCTACCACGGGAGGCGCGGCGAACATGGGCATGGGCCCCCTGGGCATAGAGAGCAGGCTCCAGAAGCTGAAGCAGCACGGACCGACGCGAGACGAGGCCTTCAAGGCATTCATGAATTACACGCACTGGCGTGTCGATGCGCAGCTCGTCCGGGCCTATATCGACAAGGCAGCCACGTCTATCGACTGGCTCGAAAGGCTGGGCGTGGAATTCCTCGAGCCGGCCGCGTATTTTCCCGGAGGCAATTTTACGTGGCACATAGTCAAGGCAGGCTCAGGTCCTCCGGGGCCAGGGGCTGCGGGAGCCATGGTCAGGGTACTCACGGAGAAGGCCAAGGAGATGGGCGTTAAGATCCTTCTCAGGACCCCCGTGCGCCGGATCTTGAAGGAGGGGGACCAGGTCGCGGGCATCGTTTACGAGGATGAGTCCGGAGAGGGAAAAGAGGGCCTGGCCAAGGCGGTGATCGTCTGCACTGGCGGCTTCGGGAACGACCCAGGGATGATAAAGAGATACACGGGGTACGACTGGGGCAAGGACCTCGCCTCTTTCAGGGTTCCCGGCGTCGACGGCGACGGCATAAGGATGGCGTGGGAGGCCGGTGCCGCCCCTACCGAGATGACGATGGAGCTGATTTACATGATGCCGGGTGAATTCGATCCGGCCTTAGGCGAGACGTTCCGCCAGCCCCACCTCATGGTCAACCTCCTGGGAGAGCGTTTCATGAATGAAGAGATCATGCCCAACACGACGTTGACGGGGAACGCGATCTCCCGGCAGAAGGAGAGGACGGCCTTCATCGTCTTTGACGAGGCTATCAAGAGACGTATGGAGACACAGGGATTCGACTTCGTGAGCGTGGTTTTCCCCTTTACGAAGGCAGTGGATTTCGATCACCTCCTTCAGGGGCACCTGGACAAGGGGTTCAAAGAGGTCTTTGTGGCGGACTCTCTCGACGAGTTGGCAGCGAAAACGGGCATAGACAAGGAAGGGCTGAAGAAGACCGTCAAGGAGTACAACGGCTTTTGCGAGAAAGGGCACGACGACGTGTTCAACAAGAGCTAT
>CAYZAF010000041.1:0-6277 GCA_964476435.1 uncultured Syntrophaceae bacterium | reverse complement strand
TGCGCCTTCGCCTTCGGCTTCTTCACCCTCCTCTGCACAACTATCACGGGCGTCTGGCAACTGGCGCTCTACCGCTTCATCGCTGGTCTCGGTCTCGGCGGCGCCATCCCGACTGCCGTCGCCTTCGGCGCCGATTATGCGCCGGCAAAGGCCCGGGGGACCTTCTCGACCGCCATGTTCGCGGGCGTGCCCACCGGCTCCACGGTGAGCGGCCTTTCGGCCGTATATCTGCTTTCCCATTTCGGCTGGCAGTCCGTCTTTATCGTGGGCGGATTCGTACCCATTGCCATCGGCGTGCTTATGGTATTCCTTCTCCCCGAGTCGATGACCTTTCTCGTAGGGCGAAAGAATGGCCAGGAGAAGGTCCGCACGATCGTGGCAAGGATCGCGCCCGCCATCGCAAAGGATGAAGAGGTCGAGTTCTGCTCCAGCGAGGCAAAGCGTCCGGGCGTGCCGGTCAAGCACCTCTTCCTCGAAGGGCGGGCGCTCACCACCGTTCTGGTGTGGATCTGCTTTCTCATCGGCTACTACTTGATCTTTCTCATGCTTTCGTGGGCCCCTACCCTGTTGCACAAGGCCGGCGCCACGGTTCAGCAGTACAGTGCCTCCTTCGGCCTCATCAACTTCGGCTCAGCCATAGCAACCGTCACGGTCGGCTGGCTCATGGACAAGTTCAGGAAACATTCTTACCTTATTCTGCAAATCGGGTTCGCCATAGGTTTCTTGAGCCTCGGGGCCTTCGGATACTTCTCCACCAACCCCTTTATCGTCATCGCATCCCTCTCGGTGCTGTGCGGACTCTTCATCAACGGTACATCCTCCGGTCTCGTGGCTCTCGTGACCCTTTCGTATCCCAAAGACATCACTGGCTCGGCCGTGGGCTGGGCCCTTGCCCTCAGCAGAGCAGGGGCCGCCCTCGCGCCGATGATAGGAGGCATCTTCATCGGGCTCAACTGGACCGTCTTTCAGATTTGCGGAATCAACGCCCTGGGCGCGCTGGTCATCGTAGGCCTTATCGCGATCATTGCGACGCAATCGGCCAGGATGCTCAACGCGGCAAGCAACGTATGTTAGAGGAGGATAGCCTGGCGCCATTCGGAACGCTAGCCACCACCGATCGGAGGAAAGAGCGCTATTTCATCTCCCTCGTGGACTTCGCTCCCGCCCCTATTGTGGTGTCTTCCCTTTTCAGACTCATCGGATCGATGAGGTGACCGTCGACCCGCGCGCCCAGGACCCTGTCGAAGAAGGTATCTTCCTAGCAGGAGAAAAACTCGTTCAGATCTGCGGACCCTCCAAGGAGACTGCATCACTCCTTGGAGGCTTCTTTCCGCACCTTCGTGACTCTCGGCGGTCCTTTTACGGTTTAACCCCGAGCTGCTGCATGAATCCAAGAAAGTCAACGTAGTTCCACTGCTCAACGGCCTTGCCGTTTACCAGGCGGGTCATAAGTATCCCCGTCATGGTCACCTGCTTGCCCGTCGGCGGGATCGGCGAGCCCGGCATTTGGCCGGTGAGGGCACCCTGGATGGTCCACCGTCCCGCATCGGCGTCACCTTCGAAGATATACTGGTGCAGGGCAAAACTGAAGCCGGAAAACGCTTTCATCATGTCGGCCATATACTGCTTGTAGGCTTCCCGGCCCTTTACGTCAGGTCGTGGCGGCACGTGATAGACAATATCGGGAGCCGTGATTCCGTCGAGCGCATCCACGTTGCCCTTGTTAAACACTTCCTCAATAGTGCGAAGGCGCTTCGTCTTCTCATCGTCAGTTGCCATGGTTGCTTCCTCCTTTCTCTATCGAGTTATGGTGGTGATAGCGTTACCCGTATCCCGGGCCCGGGATCTATTATTCATCCGTATGGCCAAGAGCCTCATCCGGCCTGTCAACTTGTCAACTGCCTGATAAGTGAGTCCTCAGGGAGTAAAGAATCCGTCTCATCTCCTCTTCTGTAGGTCCGCTCGTGTGGCTCAGGTGAGCCATAACGAGCGTTCGACCCTTCAACGTGGCGACCATGAGGGCAGTCACCTGTTTTCCCTCTTCCGGCCAGGTGAGCTCCGCCTCACGGGCAGGGGCCCCGTCTTCCAGACGGCTCGGTGTCTCGCGGAGTATCCTCACCTTCTTGCCGAGCAGGGACGCGAGCACTGTCGGAGACTGATCTAAAGAGTAAAAGTACAAGGGACAGACGCTCACGAAGAGGCGGGGATAGGGCGCCTGTCCGGAGGGTCCGACAGACAGCACATGAGCGGGGTTAACCGGGGGCCATTCCACCCAATCGGCAGGGTAGGAGAGGCTGAAGCCGTACCACGTGTTGACGTACTCGTGGGTGCCAGTATTAGCGGTGGTCTTCACGGTCGGGGCCTGAGGGGGCCCCGACTCGCCGAACACGAAGGGCTTCACATGCGCGAGGTACGTGGCGAGGAGGCCGGACCGCTGCATGCCGTAAGGGATGAATGTGAGCAGTGCCAAGAGGAGAAGGAAGATCACGCCTTTCATTGTGCACCTCCCTGACGAGGAATTGATGATGCCTCCCTATGAGGAGATCATCATCGGGGAGTCGGGCCTTGTGTCCCTACCCACGAGATCATATCAGGGGGAATGTTACAGATTGCTTACAGATTGAAAAAGATTGGTCGGAGCAACGCCACAGTTCGTCTTCTTCCCGCGAGAAGCGAAATGATACCGATTCTCCTGGCTTTGGGTCACGAAGACCTGCGATCCGTGATCTTCCGGTAGATCGCCTCCGTCTTCTGGGAGGGGCTGACGCCGAGGGAGGCGGATTCGGCGAGGATTTGTACCACATAGACCTCGTCCGACAGGGTGAGGGCTAGCCTGATGGCGTTCCTCGCAACCCTATTGAGCCTCCTGATGGGAATAACGACGATCGGCTTCTCGAGACGGGTGAGGTCAAGAGGCCCCTCGGCGGCGGTCTCGTTCTCCATGCGTCTCTGCCGCTTCCTTATCCACAAGAAGAGGAAAACGAAGGGAGGGATGACGACGATGGTGAGCCAGGCCCCCGCGGTGAACTTGGAAACGGCGACCACGAGGAGGGTTATCCCGGTCGCGCATGCACCGAGACCGTTGAGGGCGAGGCTCCTCATCGCGTGGGCCTCGCGGGACCTGAGCCAGTGGAAAACCATGCCAAGCTGCGAAAGGGTGAAGGCAAGGAATGCCCCGATCGCGAAGAGGGGTATGAGGCGGTCCGTCCTTCCGCCGAAGCCCGCGAGAAGCGCCCCCGACAGGACGGCGAGTATCACGATGCGCCGAGCAAGGTGGAGCGCCACCCGGACGTCATACCCACGCCGAGAACGATGGTCATCATTTCGATGACCTCAACTCCAGAAGCGAGGAAAGCCGTGACAAAGAGAAACCCAGATGTCGTTACCATAATCCCAAGGCTCCACCTATGGTCCAAATATGTACACGGGCAGGGTCTTTGTCACGAGAGAGTGCAATTTCGGTGGCGTGAATGGGCTTGTGCACTTGCCAAAGAGCTTCAGCTTCCAGGCTTATCCCCATGCTCTCTTTCCCGCTGGCATGAGGAAGAGAAGGGGAACTGAGACCAGAAAAGCGAGGCCGAAGGAAATGAAGGCAATCGTGAAGCCGCTTGCGGGATCAAGACTTACGTGAAGGATAAACGTGATGAGCGAGACGCCCATCGCGGCGCCAACGTTCCTGAACATGATTCTCAACCCCACGATCGCGTCGACCTTATCCGGCATCAATTCTATGCAGGCGTTGTTCGCGGCGGGAAATACCACTCCGCCACCGATCCCATTGAAGAGAAGCAGGAGCGAGAGCGTTTTTATCGTCCCCCATCCCGTGATGCCCCATCGTGCCAGTCCAGGCGCAAGAAGTATGGTCGTGAGCGAGATGAGACAAAAACCGAGTACCATAGGCCAGCGATAACCCCACCTCTTCAAGAGGAAGCTCGCCACTGTTGCGGCGACGGCCATTGCCAGGGAGCGTGGGGTGAGAATTACCCCGCTCATGAGCGTTGAGAGCCCATGGACCGACGTTGCATAGAGCGGTATGAACGAAAAGACACCTATGGCAGTCATACCCACCATGAGGTTCGTCATGTTTGCGGCCACAAACGGCCTTGACCTCAGGAGGGCAACATCAAGGATAGGCTCGGCCGCCCGCCTCTCCTGCCGAAGGAAGAGAACCGCAGAAAACAGACTGACGAGGACGAGAAGAGCGAAGAGAAGGATGGAAGGGATGGAGAGGCTTTCACCGACGAGATTGAGACCCGACATGAGGAAAAGCACGGATCCGATCATCAGCACTACTCCAGCAAAGTCGATGCGAGGGCGAGAAACCGTCCTTGACTCCCGGAGCGTGAGCATACACGAGGCTACCAGAAATATCCCGATCGGTACGTTGACATAAAAGATGTAGCGCCAGGAGTATCGGCTTACGATCCAGCCTCCGAGGTTCGGCCCTATAACGGTTCCTATGCTAAAAATACTGGAAAAGAGGCCGATGGCTGCTTCCCGGTTCTCACGGAAGTGATCATTTACCATCCCCGAAGCAACGGGAAGAAAACAGGCGCCCCCTATGCCCTGAAGGAACCTGAAAGCGATCAAGGCAGAGATAGTTGGTGCAAGGCCGCACGCGAGGGAGCTACCGGTGAATATTATAAGGGAAGCAAGGTAGACCTTTTTGCGGCCAAATTTGTCGACGAGGTTTCCTGCAAGGGGTACGATCATGGTGACGGCAATAAAAAAGACCGAGATGGTCCACGCGGACCAAAGGACATTCGTATGAAGTTCCTTCGTGAAGCTGGGGAAAGCGACCGCCACCACCGTGCTATCGATGGCGTACATAAAGATGCTCATCCCGGCGGTAACGAAAACTAGGTAACGGCGCATCAGGGAGATCCATCAACAGTAGAGATACCGCGAGTCTACTAAATTGTCCCAATAACGGTCAACAGGAATACGACTGCGAGACTTCCTTCATCGAGCCGACTTCTGATGTGGGCACAATCTTCCGCGTGATGCCTGGCATGGATCTGCGGGCTCATTTCCAATCTACCGGCGAGTTAAGCTGACCCGATACCGCCCGGCGCACCCAGTCCAACCCTTGGATAACCAGCCAGTGGCGGGCGTAGCCAGCCTCGGCATCACGGTACGGAAGCGACCGACCTCTCCGAGTGACTTCTTGAGCCAACGTTTCACCAGACACCGCAATAAATGTCACATTATCATTGATACGATCGTTCAATGGGCCGAGCATTGCCAGACCCACTCCGTCGGCAGGCGTGACAGCCCGGGCCAGGGCCGTCGCCAGGGTGAAACCATCCGCATCCGGCGATAGGTCAGCCTTGGCCGATAAGCCAGTGGCACGTAGCGCTTCAGACAGGTCAGCGGCCTGTAAATCAGCAGCTATCAGAGAACAAAATCCCGCCTCAACCAGTTCGCGCACCACCCGGCCTTCGGTCAGCGTGTCAATCACGCCTAGTTTTAGCCCTCTGTCGGATAGCAATCGTCCGACCACCTCCAAAACGGTTTCTTGATCCACCCCATAGATGGCAATACCCAAGCGCCGACGCAGATCAGCCTCGACCGGTGCAATCAGCGCCTCGGCCTCGGCCTCGGTATGAGCTTTGGCGGTGATGCGGACATCGGTTTGGCCGGAGTGCGCCGCCAGGCCCACCGTGGGATTAGCGAGCGTCATCAAATCGCCGATGGCCCGATCAATATCGCTCTCACCCACGGCGCAGGTGCGCAAAACCCGGGCTTTTATGGTTTTTGTTTCACCCATGCGCTCAACCAGGAGAGGAATGACCGTGTTAGTCATCATATATTCGAGTTCGCGGGGTACGCCCGGGAGACAAACGATAAAGCCTCGTCCCCGGACATCTTCACTGAGGAAACAGGGGGCGGTGCCGACCGGATTAGGCAAGGGCAGCGCGCCCTTTGGAATATACGCCTGCCGCTTGTTGTTGTCGGCCATACCTCGGCCAAAACTGCGAAAACGAGCGGCAATCTGTCGCTCAAGCTCTTGGCTGTAGACCAGCTTCCGGCCGGTGGCGGATGCCACGGCCTGGCGGGTCATATCATCCACTGTCGGCCCCAGCCCGCCGGACGTGATGACCACGGGCGAACGGTCCAAAGCCAGATTGAGCACGGCGGTGATGCGGGCTTCGTTATCGCCGACAGTGGTTTTGTAGTACAAGTCCAAGCCAATTTCGCGCAGCATCTTGGCGAGTTTGGTGGCATTGGTATCAACTATCTCACCGAGCAGAAGCTCGGTGCCGATCATGACGAG
>CAYZAF010000040.1:0-4441 GCA_964476435.1 uncultured Syntrophaceae bacterium | reverse complement strand
CGAGTCCTCGGCGGTCTTGAGCCGCGCCCCGAGCACCTCCTCGGTGGTATCGAAGAAGCCGCCCCGGCCTTTGTCCCAGAACCTCTCGAGAGCAAGGTCCATCAACCTTGCAGCCTCATTCAGGCGCGATCGCTCGCCTGTTGCCTCGTGGGCTTCGAGGAGCGCCTCCGCGAGGTAGATGTAGTCGTCGAGGAGCCCGGGCACCTCTTTCGTATGGAAGAGGCTCTCCCCGACCATGCGCTCGTCCAGGATTCGCCTCAGGCTCGCCAGGGCGAATGCTTCGACCTCCTTCATGCGAAAGGCGCGAGAGGCCCGGAGGAACGACGTGATGAGCATGCCGTTCAAGGACGAGTAGAGCGTCCTGTCCACGAACGGTTCCTTTCTCGTCCGCCTCTCTCCGAGGAGGCGCGCCTTCCCCCGCTCGATGAGGGTCTGCACCGCTGCGGGCTCCATATCGAGCTGCCGGGCGATCTCTTCCGGCGTCTTGGAGACGAGGAGTACCTTCTTTCGTGGATCGTGGTGCACGCTGCCGTCCCTTCCCAAGAGATGGAGGGAGAGCACCCGTTGTTCGTCATCAGGCAGCACGCGGGCAAGGTCATCCTCGGTCCAGGTGAAGTAGCCCCCCTCGTCATCGGGCGTCACATCCGCGTCCTGGCTGGCGTAGAAGCCGCCCCCAGGATCGGAGAGGACCTCCCGCACGAATCGGATGATCCCTTCGGCTGTGCTTCTGAAGCGCTCGTCGTGGAAGAGCGCGTATGCGTGGGCATAGTTCCTCAGGAGCCACGCATTGTCGTCAGCCATCTTCTCGAAATGGGGCACGGTCCATGACTCGTCGACGGAATAGCGGTGGAAGCCCCCGCCGAGCTGGTCGTGAAATCCTCCCTTGGCCATGTTGTCGAGAGTCGTCCTCACGGCAGCCGCCAGGATGCCGTTCCCTGTGAGGGCGTACCGCTCCATGAGGAATTCAAGGGCGCCGCACATGGGGAATTTGGGCGATGTCCCGAACCCTCCGTTCTGCGAGTCATACTGCGCGAGCATGAGCCCCGCTGCCTCGTCGAGGAGGTGCGGGCCGATCTCGCCGCCTGCCTCCTCTTTGACCCGCATGGCCTCCATGAGCCTGCGGCCGTAACCCTCGATCTCATCCCGCTTCGTGCGGTAAAGACGCGCGATCGTTTCGAGGAGCCGCTTGAATCCCGGTCTGCCGTAAGAGTCAAGAGGGGGGAAGTAGGTGCCTACGAAGAACGGCTGCTTGTCAGGCGTGAGGAACGCGGTGAGGGGCCATCCGCCCCCCGCGCCAGAGATTGCGGCAGCCTGCTGGTACCTCCGGTCTATGTCGGGCCGCTCGTCGCGGTCGAGCTTCACGCTGATGAAGCTCCGGTTGAGGATCTCCGCCACCTCGCGGTCTTCGAAGGACTCGCTCGCCATCACATGGCACCAGTGGCACCAGACAGCGCCCGAGCTCAAGAAGACCGGCTTGTCCTGGGCCGCAGCTATCCTGAAGGCCTCTTCACCCCACGGGTACCAGTCGATGGGCTGGCCCGCTGCGTGCGCCAGGTAGGGCGATTTTTCCCGGACAAGTCGGTTCATGCTCGATCATTGAAACAACAAAGGCAGCTGCTGATCAACACGCCAGTCTATTTCAGCCTTGATTCTGCTGCCGGCCAGTCGAGATTCTTGAAAAACGCGTCGATATAGCCCGCCCTCTTCGTGCCGTAGTCGAGCATGAACGCGTGCTCGAACACGTCCATGATGAGAATCGGGGTGCAGCCAGCAGGATGGCCCGTGTCATGCTCGTTTATCCAGAAATTGAAGAGCTTCCCGTTGGCAATGTCCTGATAGAGCACTGCCCATCCGATGCCCCTCATGGCGCCCACGGCCCTGAACTCCTTTTCCCAGGCATCGAAGCTTCCGAAGTCCTCGGCGAGCTTGCGCGCCAGGCGGCCGTCCTTGTTGACTGACCCCTTGCCCCCGAGATTCTCGAAGTAGTACTCGTGGAGGCGCATGCCGTTGAACTCCCAGCCGAATCTCCTGCGAAGCTCGGCGAACTCTGGGGTGGACACCTTGTCTTCCTTGAGCATCTGCGGGAATACCTCGATGAGTTTGTTCGTGTTCGTGACATACCCTTGATAGAGGGTAAAGTGGTTCTTCAACAGCGCCTCGCTCAAGCCCTCCATCCCAATCAGCTTCGAATAGTCCTTCGCCGTATACATGTTTCCCTCCTTTTCCCGTTTCGTGGATCCTTACCCGTTTTCCCTGGACTGACCGGCCAATAGTCTTCCCGCCTCGCGGCAAGGCCCCCTTCGTTTCCTCTCATAGTATAATGTCGCGGTTAAGAAAGGGCAGGGGCTCGCATGAACAAGGCCCAATGGCTCGAAAAAGGCAAGCCTCTTCCCCTCTTTCCCTGGGGCTCTCTTTAGGCCTTCGTGCCCTTTCCCAAGGCCTGCAGTATCTCCCGCATGTGATCGATGTGGAAGTTGAGGTGGTGCTCCGCCACGCCCTGGAGAAAGGCGGCCAGCGTGGGATACTCGCCCAGGGGGGTCTCCTTGAGGGCCTCAATGCGGGCCTTTCTCGCGAGCTCGCGGGGCGAGAGCCGGGAGACAAAGTCCGCAAGGCCGTCGTACCCTTTGTCGAACTCCTGAAGAAGCTGGGCAAAGGACATGCGGGCTCGCCTTTCGGTGAGCTGAGTCTCTCCGGGGTGCAAATCGATCTCGGGCGTCTCCTCGTCGACGAACGCCTTGATCATCTTTTCGAAGCCCCCTCCTTCAGCCCCGCAGAGGTGCGACACGATCTCCTTGGGAGACCACCGCCCTTCTGGTGCGCGGGAGGCAGTCGCCTCATCGATCCCGTCGCAGAGCCTTGAGAACTCTCCTGCCTTCTGACGGATAGTCTGAGATAGCTGACGTGCGTCAATGCCTTCCATTGCTTTCCTCCTTATCTTTCTTTGCCCTTGCCGCTCGAAGGTGCGGCCGAGGATCGACCTATCGTCTCCTACAGAGGCAATTATAAGACCCTGCTGACCCATTTACCCTGCAGCCTGGCTCCCGTGCCGATTGCCTACACACCCTCCTTTTTGAAAAACTTCATTTTCCGCATTGCCTTTCCAAGACTGCCAAAGCGCCCGTCCGTGTGGAGGGCTATTCCTTCCGATTCGCTGCGCCTTTCGCGCTGACCCGTTGACACTCCAGCCTCGCTCACGCCCCCGAAGCCGAGGGTCTCTTGCGTGTGTCAGGCCCGCCAATGCATCAGCCTCCTCTTTTTCGGGATTACTCTCGTTCCGAATCTCCAACTGCGCCCGTCCGTTTGGAGGGCTATTCCTTCCGATTCGCTGCGCCTCCCGCGCTGACCCGTTGACACTCCAGCCTCGCTCACGCACCGATTGCGAAGCCACCCGCGAGACGGGAATATAGTTAGTCGCGGGTTCCTAGCCTTTCCGTTCTGCGGTGTGGTCGTCCGCAAACAAGAGCGCCCTACTAGAGGGCAATGCCTCGGAATCAGGCGCGTGACCTTAAGGTGAAGCCCCGCACCCAGAGGGCGCGGGGCTTACACACCGGTCCGGCTACGCTCGTCTTTTCGTTACGGGTACCGTGAGCGCTTCCGAGCGATGCGAATCGAGAAGGAACAGCCCTCCCGGACGGGCAAGACAAAGATTCATGGCGAAGACCGGAGGAAGCCTCTGGCGGCCCCATAATAGGGCCGCCCCATGAATCAACGTACTTTCCTGACACCTACCCACACAACGCGACGCGCGAACGAAACCCGCACACCTACCCCCCCACACAGATTGCTTTGACAAGGACCGCGGCGCCACGATAGATTATGCCGTCATGGACACCATGCACGAAAACGATCTGGTCGTGGTCGTCTACAGGGACAAAAAATACCTAAAGCGGCTGGAGAAGGATAAGTCGTTTCACGGCAAGGGGGGCATCCTTCCCCTGGCAGCGGCAGTTGGTTGCCCGTGGGGCACCCGATTCGGCGAGTACGAGGTCTTCCGGCCCACCCTGGAGGACATTATGATGTACGGCGTACGGAGGGAGACGCAGATTGTCTTTCCCAAGGACGCCTTCTTCATCTGCTCGAAGCTTGATGTGCGGTGCGGCTCTAGGGTGCTGGAGGTGGGAACGGGGAGCGGGGCCCTGACGCTGCTTCTCGCGCGAGCCGCAGGCCCCTCGGGGCTGGTGGTCTCCGTGGAGAAGGAAGAGAGGCACTATAAGAACGCGAGGAAGAACATCGACAAGTTTGCTGACTTCCCGAACACGGAGCTCCACAATACTGACATAGGCGATTTTGACGCGAGCCCTTTTGACGCGGCCTTTGTGGACCTTCGCGAACCCTGGCTGCACGTGGGGAAGCTGCGCGCCCTGCTCAAGGGAGGCGCGCCCACCGGCTTCATCGTGCCTACGGCAAACCAGGTGTCGGAGACCCTCCAGGCTGTCAAAGG
>CAYZAF010000039.1:0-8432 GCA_964476435.1 uncultured Syntrophaceae bacterium | reverse complement strand
GCGCGCTGGCATGGCTGGCGCGGTCTCTCGGTGGCTGGGCAGCGTTGAAGGCCTCGCACAGATTGTACAACGGTTACAGCGGGTACAGATAGAGAATGCCCCGGCAATAGAAGTAATTCGCCGGTATGACTCTCCCGAGACCCTCTTTTATTGCGATCCACCATATCCCCATGAGGCGCGAGGCGACAGCAAGGCCTACGGGTTCGAGATGACTAACAAGGAGCATGAAGAACTGGCGCAATGCCTTCATATCGTGAAAGGGGCTGTCGCTGTATCCGGTTATCGGTGTCCATTGATGGACCGACTGTATGGCGACTGGATGAGGGTCGATGCAAACACCCGCTTGTGCAATTCCTCAAAAGGGGAGAGGATGGAATCGGTCTGGGTCAACTATGACCCCAAACGCTATTCACAGACTTCCCCGTACCAGCCCGTCAATGATGACGCCTATCTTTTCGAAAGGCCAAGCCACTACGGAACGGAACCATGGCAGGAAAGGATGAAACGGAAGCCGTAGATTTCAAGCGCTCAAGGGAATTGCTCCGGGATTATTGGGAGTCGGTAGAGCGGGAAGCAGAAGAGAACCCCAATCTCAAGTACGTTCGCGATCATTCCTTGAGGGAAGCAATCCGCGATTCTATCAACCATCGTCTCGTGGCGTACCGCTTTTGTCTTTTGATCCAACTGCTGGGAAAACTGACCAATCCTGCGATAGACTGTCTCCGTCTACAGAAAAGGAAAGCGGGGTGGGATGCGAGGAGCCTTGGAAGTAAGGTAGTCGCCCCATTCAACCGGGAGCAGGAAAACGTGCTGGGAACTTCTGGGGACCCGTACGTCGGAAATCCCATGCGCGTCCCACGAATGCGCCGTGACGATAAAAGCAAGAAGGACATCGCCGGCTGGAACACCCTTGTCAATGTTCTTGAGCAGGTGGGGGAAAAAAGCGACGCGGACTTTACAAAGAATGTTTTTCGGCAAGTCTTGCTTGAGGTACTCCGGCGCCAGCAATTGCTCCGCTTTGCCTACCCCATCCCGCCCCGGGTGAGCCTAGAGGTCGCCCTTGCCGTTGCAACAAACTTCCTCAGTGAGAGGTCAGGCGGCGACCGCGGTCAGGCCGTCTGTGCTGCCCTTTTCGATGCCATAGGAACCCACTTCGGCCTTTACGCCGGGGTGCGACGGGCTGCAATAAATGCCAGCGACAGAGCTACGGGCCAGGCAGCCGACCTCGAATGCCTCGATGCGGAAGGGAGGGTCGTCTTGGCTGTAGAGGTCAAAGAGCGAAACCTCACACTCACAGACCTCGAAGGTACCCTTCAAAAGTGCCGCCAGCTGGATGTTAAGGACATCTTCTTCACCGCTCAAGGCGTGAAGGTCGAAGACCAAAACGGCATCAACAAGAGGATATCGAGCGCTTTTGCAAGCGGACAAAACGTCTACGTCTTCCAGCTCCTCGAATTCGCGCGCAGCATTCTCGCCATCGGCGGAGAACCTATCCGCCGTACATTCCTAGTCAAAATAGGCGACAACTTGGACGGCTGGAACATCCAGCCCCGTCATCGACAGGCGTGGAAAACGCTTTTGGAGAGGGTGTGACATCGCAGCAAAAGCGACAGGATTCAAGACAGAGGTGGACACAGGGGGCAAGGCCGTAAAGGCTATCCGATACAATTGCTGCCGGGCATCCTTGGGATGCCGCAATTGGAGGGCCGGCGAGAATTACGGCGTGGATGGACGGTGCGCATGGAGGGATCGATGAGGTGTGGATGCTATGTGAGCCTCGTAGACCGGAGGCGTACTTAGCGTACGTCGGAGCGTCACGAGGCGAGTCAGAGCGCCATTAATGCGGGGCACCCACCGTCGACAGGTGGGTAGCAACGCGATACCGAACAGGCCGCCGTCCAAACACCTAGTTCAACCCCACACCAAACACCCAACCCCTACGCCTTCGCCCACCTCATCGACCCAAGCGCCGACAAGCTCGCAATGGCCCCCAAAAGCCTCCTCTGCTCGGGCAGCAGATTCCTGAACTCGTACTCCACGCCGATGACCCCCGCCACCTCGTCCCCCGACTTCATGGGAATGAAGAAGACCTTGGCGCTCGACAGGGTCTGGGTGCCGGCGCCCGCTGCCTCACCGTGGGCGAAGGCCCATTCGGCGACTGCCATCTCGTGAGAGTGAAGATCTGCTTTGGTCCCGCTCTTCGACCAGACGCGCAGCCTCCCGTTCTGCTCGAAGAGCACGAAGGAGGGCGCCTCGATCACCTTCGAGACATACTTGATGATGATGTGGCTCACATCGTCGAGGACCGTGGTCCGAAGGAGAGGGAGCACGCTCCTCCATTCCTCCGTGCGCTGCATGAAGCCGCCGATAAGCTGCTCCACCGGGGGAAGCATGAAGAACTCCTTGCTCATCTCCTCTATGAGGGCGACCCGCGTGAGGCGGAGCTGGAGCGCGAAGTTCCGCTGGTTCGTGATCTTCGCGAGCTGGCCCACCACGATCGAAGTGAAGAAGAAGATGACGACATTGATGACGTCATGGGCGCGGACCATGATGAAGCTGAGGCGTGGCTCGGCGAAGAAAAAGTCGAACGTGAGAAGGCTCAGGACGCAGGCGACGAGGGACGGGAGGGTGCCGTAGCGCAGAGCCGCGCCGATGACGGCCAGAAGGTAGAGAAAGACGAGGGCAATGGGACTCACCAACCTCTCGAGAACGAAGTTGACAAGGGTGATGGCAGCGACCATCCCTGCAATGGTCGCGTAGGCTTTCACATCGAAACTGACCTGCTTCGGCCCCTGGCCAGCCTGGGGCTCCTTCTCCATCACCGGGGTCACGAGCTGCACCTCGAATTGGGCAGGGGCGCGGAGCAGGCGGGGTACAGGTCCGGCTCTGAAAAAGCCGGCGAGGCGCGACCGGCGGGGCTTTCCAATGACGACGCGGGTGATGTTGTGCTCCCGGGCGAACCTCACGATCTCCCCGGCGACGTCGGTTCCGGTGAGGGTGGTGACTTTCGCGCCCAGCTCTTCGGCCAGGTTCAGGGCCTCTGTCAGGTAGAGCTTCTCCTTTTGGCTGAGCTCCTTCAGGGAAGGGGTGGATACGTAGACAGCATACCACTCCGCGTTCGCATCCTTGGCGATGGAGTAAGCCCTTCTAAGAAGCTGCGCGGCATAGGGGTTGGCCCCGATGCAGACCATCATCGTCTCCCCGGCGGCCCACGGGCCTGAAATGGCCTTTGCCCGCATGTAGTTGAGCAGCTCGGCGCCCATCTTGCGCGCCACGAGCGTCAGGGTAAGCTCGCGAAGGGCCACAAGGTTCCCCCGCTGGAAATAATTCTCCATGGCCCGGCGCACCTGCTGGGGAATGTAGACCTTCCCCTCTTTGAGGCGCTGGGTCAGCTCCTCGAGGGGGATGTCGATGACCTGGACCTCATCGGCCTGCTCCAGAACCGTATCGGGTACGGTCTCCTGGACGCGGACGCCGGTGATCTGCGCCACCACGTCCACCTGGCTCTCGAAGTGCTGTATGTTGATGGTCGTGTAGACGTCTATCCCCGCATCCAGGATATCCTCGACGTCCTGGTATCTCTTAGGGTGGCGGCTCTCCGGAGCGTTCGTGTGGGCAAGCTCGTCCATGAGCACGACTGCCGGCCTTCTCTTGATCACGGCGTCAAGGTCGAGCTCCGTCAACACAATGCCCTGGTACTCCACGTGCCTCCGGGGGATCACCTCCAACTTGTCGAGGAGGGCCTCTGTCTCCGCCCTCCGGTGCGTCTCCGCGATGCCCACGACCACATCCTCTCCGCGCATCTGCAGCACATGGGCCTCCTGCAGCATGGCGTACGTCTTGCCCACCCCCGGGGCATAGCCGAGGAATATCTTGAGGCGGCCCCTCTTCGCCTCATCGCGCTCGACTTCTCTCAGGAGCGCATCAGGGTCAGGCCGGCCGTCGTCGCGAAGGGACGTTTCGCTCAATCAAGCCTCCGAAAGAAAGAAGGGGTTGATGCGGAATTTGGTCTGATGTCCTTGAAAATATCTGTGACATATAATAACTTATCAGACAATTGTGAAATAGCACAGCGAATTCTCGCAGGATCCCGCGAATCGGCTGCGAGCTTTTAGCGCTTCGCGCGAACCAAGGTATTGTTTGACCCGCGGCGAAAAGCCTTTCCTTTCGCAAGCCTTGCGGGAGTCTCTCGAATGCTACCGTCCTTTCGGCGAAGGTCGCGTTCGCACCAATGCCTTGCGACTCAAAAAGGAGCGGTGCGGCTAGGGTCTCTAGCCGGGTGCGGGAGGTCTTCGTGAAACGGCATCGATCTTGCTGAATAGGCGGTGCGAGGGAAGAGGCAAAAAGAGAGATAAAAAGGTCGGATCGATGACACTGTGGCGCCTGCCAGGTGAATATGCAATGAATACGGGAAAGAGCCGTCTCTCCATAGAGGCGGCGGCCCTTTACCCCTGTCAAGAATGTGACCATCGGCTTTTCAATCGTGTGGCTGGTCCGTCTTCCGAACGCTTCCTCCTGAGAGGTCTCTAGAATGAAGCTTTCCCCGGTTTTTCAGGCATTGATCCTCTGCCTATCGATCTTCCTTGCAGCGGCGTTTCCCGCGCGATCCGACGCGCCGGCGCCGGCGAGCAATGGAGCACCTTCTCCTTCCAGTGAGGGTTCCGAGCCGGACCTCATCACGCTGGCGCAGGGCCTGGAGGAGGTGACCTCCCTCGGCCATGAGGTACAGATCACGCAGGAGGGGGAAAACATAGCCACGGCAGACGTGATTGCCGCGCGCTCCGGCTTTCTGCCGAGCCTCAACGCATCCGCAGCCCATACGACCCTTGCCTACCAGATCGCAGGGGTCACCACGGCACAGGCTCCCATCGTCTCCACCGGGCCGCCGTACCCCCTCCCCGGGCTCGTCGTCGGCTCGACCACGGAGAAGGTGATCGTTCCCGAGGTTCCCCTCAATTCCTGGACGTACAGCGCGACGGTCCAGCAGACCCTCTTCGACTTCTGGCGTACCCTCTCCAGGTATAGGGAGAGCAAGGAGCTCCTGGCCAACTCGAAGCTGGACACGGCCCGGGTCCGCAACCTCTCGGCCCTTCAGTTCACCGTGGCCTATTTCAATCTCCTCGAGGCGGAGAGGGTGGTCACCGTGGCGCAGCAGGAGGTGGAGAGACTCGATTCGCACCTCAAGGATGCACGGAACCTGTATGAATCGGGCGTGATCACGAAGAATGACCTCCTCCAGGCAGAGGTGAGGCTGAAGGACGGCACCCAGAGGCTGCTCAACGCGCAGAACAGCCGGGCCCTTCAGGCGTCCCGGCTGAACAACCTCCTCGTACGCCCCCTGGACAAGCCCGTCCGGGTCTCCGACATAGCATTCAAGCCCGAGGCGCCGCCGTTCCCCCTTGACGATGCATGGGAGAGGGCCCTGAAGGACCGGCCGGAGATCCGCATCGCCGACGGCACCCTCAAAGCCCTGCACTTCGAGGAGACGGCGAGGAAGGCCGACTACTACCCCACATTCTTCGCGCAGGGAGGGGTCAGCTATTCCCAGAACCAATTCCTGGAGCATGACACGAACTGGTCTGCCATTTTCGGCGTGAGCGTCAACCTCTTCTCCGGAGACCTCACCAAGGCCCAAGTGGCAAAGACCAGGTCGCAGGAGGATCAGGTCTTGAAACAGCGCTCCAAGCTCGTGGACGACGTCAAGCTCGAGGTGCAACAGTACATCCTCGATATGAACAACGCCCGGGAAAGGATAGACGTGATGAGAGGCGCCGCGGACCAGGCTCAGGAGAACCTGCGGATCAACAAAGTCCGGTACGACGCGGGGGAAGGAACGGCGACCGAAGTCCTTGACGCGGTCACCCTCGTGACCACCGCCGAGACCAACTACATCCGCGCCATCTACGACTTTCGCCGCTCGGAGGCCGGGATGTACTATGCCGTGGGAAAAGACCTTCGGGAGGTATACAGGCAATGAAAGGGGAAGAGTCGGGAGGCAGGAGGGGCCCTTCAAAGAGGATCGTGACGATCTTCATCGTCCTCGCCTGCTGCATCGTCGCGGCCATTTTCATATATAAGTCCTACGCGGCCACGCACATCTCCACGGACGATGCCTTCGTCGACGGCCGCATCCATACGATCGCAGCCAAGATCAACGGTACTGTCAAGACCCTGTGCGTGGTGGACAACCAGCTCGTCAAGAAGGGGGATGTCCTAGTGGAGATAGACCCCGTGGACTATAACGTGCGCGTGGATGAGGCGGGCGCGAGCCTCTCTTCGGAGAGGTCGAGGGTGGCGGAGATGGGCGCGCGGATCAACGTGGCCAGGGCACAGCGGGAGGAGATGGCCGACCAGGCCGAAGGGGCGCGCATCAACGTAGAAGTGCAGAAGAAGAACCTCGTCCAAGCCGAAGCAGACATCAAGAAGGCCCAGGCAGGCCTGGAGGCCCAGGATGCGCGGCTCCGCCAGGCGGAAGCAGATATGAAGCGGGCCGATGACCTCTTCGCCAAGGAAGCCATCTCCCGCGAGAAATACGAGAACGCGCAGACGGCAAAGGATGTTGCCGCTGCCCAGGTAGAGGTGGCACAGGAGCAGCTCGCCCAGGCCAAGAGCGCGAGAGATGCCCAGTCTGCGCGGGTAAAGCAGGCGGAGGTGGACATAAGAAGGGGCGAAGCCGCCCTGGAGGCCCAGCAGAACGTGCTCCTCCAGGCAGAGCTAGGCGCTAGATCCCAGGACGCTTTGGCGAGGCAGCGGGAGGCAGCCCTGAGGACCGCGGAGCTGAACCGGAGCTACACGACGATCTACTCGCCCGTGGAGGGATACGTGAGCAAGAGGTCCGTAGAGGTGGGGAACCAGGTGCAGGCAGGTCAGCCCCTTCTTGCCATCGTTCCCCTGGAAGACACTTGGGTCACGGCCAATTACAAGGAGACCCAGCTGGAGAGAGTAAGATCGGGGCAGAAGGTCTACATCAAGGTCGATACGTTTCCCGGCAAGACATTCACGGGAAGGGTCGACAGCGTCATGGCCGGCACCGGATCGGCATTCTCTCTTTTCCCCCCTGAGAACGCGACAGGCAATTTCGTGAAGGTGGTCCAGAGGGTGCCCGTAAAGATCGTGCTCGATAAGGGGACGGACCCCGGCCGCCTCCTGCGGGTGGGCCTGTCCGTCATCCCCACGATCATCGCGGACTAGGGCCTCTTCCCAACCTTTGAGCCCATTGCCATGAAGAGCGCGAGCAAGTGGATCATAGCCCTCACCGTGATGCTCCCCACCTTTCTCGAGGTGGTCGACACCTCCGTGGTCACCGTCGCCCTCGACCATATCAGGGGAAGCCTCTCCGCGGGCATCGACGAGGCCACATGGACCATGACCTCCTACCTCGTGTCCAATGCCGTCATCATCCCCATGACAGGATGGCTAAGCCGCCTTCTGGGCAGGAAGGTCTACCTCATGCTCTCCATCGCCCTCTTCACCGTGAGCTCGCTCTTCTGCGGCCTCTCGTGGAACCTGCAGAGCCTCATATTCTTCCGGGTTCTCCAGGGCATCGGAGGGGGGGGCCTGCAGCCTCTCTCCCAGGCCATCCTGATCGAATCCTTCCCGATCCAGCAGATCGGCATGGCATCCGCGATCTACGGCATGGGGGTCACGTGCGGGCCCATCGTCGGCCCTCTCCTCGGCGGGTGGATCACAGACAACTGGTCCTGGCACTGGATCTTCTTCATCAACGTGCCGGTGGGCGTCCTCGCCATCATGATGGCGTCCCTCTTCATCGTCGATCCGCCGTACCTCAAGAGGGCAAAGATGAAGATAGACACATGGGGCCTCGGCCTCCTCGTGGTGGGCCTCGGGAGCCTCCAGGTGCTCCTCGACAAGGGACAGCGGGAGGATTGGTTCTCGTCGGATTTGATCGTCTGGCTCGCCGTCACCGCCGGTGTTGCTTTAACCTTCCTCGTCATCCAAGAGCTCCGCTCCGAGCACCCCATCGTGGACCTCCGCGTCTTCCGTCACCGCACCTTCGCCATAGGCAACCTGATCATCTTCCTCGCCTTCATCACCCTGTTCGGTTCTCTCGTGCTCCTTCCCCTCTTCGCCCAGAAGATGATGGGGTATACGGCCACTCTCGCGGGAATGGCCCTGGCCCCCGGCGGCCTCGCAACGATGCTCTGCATGCCCGTGGCAGCGCGCCTCACGCTCAAGTTCAACGCGAAGTACCTCCTGGCCTTAGGTATTATCGTCATAGCGATTGCCACCTTTCTCATGGGCCGGTTCAACCTGTTCGTCGATTTCCGGGATATCATGTTGCCGAGAGCGGTCATGGGCGTGGGCATGGGCTGCCTCTTCGTTCCCCTCACCGCTCTCACCTTGAGGCAGCTCCCGAACGAGGAAATGGGCAACGCCACTGCCGTTTATAATCTGCTCAGGAATATTGGCGG
>CAYZAF010000038.1:0-4102 GCA_964476435.1 uncultured Syntrophaceae bacterium | reverse complement strand
CGCAAGGCGGGTACCCGAGAGACTCCCGCAAGGCTTGCGAAAGAAATGGCTCCGCCACGGGTCAAACGGTACTTTATTTTGCGTAATGCTCTAACTCGGCGCTATCTTTGTTGCCTTCGTCATCTGCTCCTCGATGTACTGTAAATGTACACCTTCGTCGCTCCTTCCTCGGCGCCTCGATATCGTCATGATTTAGAATTGGAATTAGACCATCAGGTACTTCTTCTTCACTTCTTCATTCGCTTCCAGCTCGGCCACGGTGCCTTCAAAACGGATCCTGCCGTTGTCTATCACATAGGCCCGCTCGATAAGCCTCATCGCCGATTTGATGTTCTGTTCCGATAGGAGCATGCTGATCCCCGCGTCTCTCAGCTTCAGTATCTGCAGCTCCAGATCGCGCACGATGAGGGGTGCAAGCCCTTCGGTGGGCTCATCGAGGAGGAGCAAATCCGGGCTCGTCATGAGGGCCCGGCCGATGGCGAGCATCTGCTGCTCCCCACCGCTCAAAAGGCCTGCCCGCCTGCCCTTGATCTCTCCCAGGGCGGGGAAAAGCCCGTATACACGATCCTTGCCCCATGCATCGTTCCGCCTGAAGGTAATGTCCAGGTTGTCGTCTACCGAGAGGTCTGCAAAGACCCTCCTGTCATCGGGAACATAGGAGACCCCTCTCCTTACGAGAACGTAGCAATTCGCGCCCGCAACGGATTCGCCGTTGAACGTGATCTTCCCCTGCCTCGGCGGGGTGAGGCCGGCAATGGTCCTCATGGTGGTGCTCTTGCCTGCCCCATTACGGCCGAGGAGGCCCACGATCTCCCCTTTCGACACGCTAAGGGAGACGTCGAACAGGATGTGGCTCATCCCATAATAGGTATGGACAGCCTTTACGCTCAGCATACGACGCTCCCGCCGAGATAGGCCTCTTGCACGGCCTCGCTGGACCTCACGTCGTCGCAGGTCCCCTGGATTATCGTGGCGCCCCGGACCATCACCATGATACGGTCGGCGAGGCCAAAGACGAGCTCCATGTCGTGCTCGCAGAAGAGTATGGTGAGGCCGAACCTGTCCGACAAGCTTCTTATGAGGGCGATGCATCGCAAGGTCTCTTCCGGCGACATCCCCGCTGTCGGCTCGTCGAGGATAAGAAACTCCGGATTGCCCCCGAGGGCAATGGCGATCTCTAGCACCTTCCGGTCCCCGTGGGAGAGGGCTGAGCTTACCGCATGCTTCCTGGCGCCCAGGCCGACACCTTCGATCACTTCCTCGGTGCGCTTCACTACCATCTTTCGCGCGGGGGTCAGCATGTTCCACGTCTTCCGCTCCCTCGCGAGCACTGCTACTCGAACATTCTCGAATACCGTCAGCCTGGGAAAGACATTCACCACCTGAAACGAGCGCGATATCCCTTTCCCGCAGACCTCATGGGGTGCCATGCCTGTGATGTCTTCTTCCTTGAAAAGTATCCTCCCCGCGTCAGGCTTTAGGATGCCCGTGATGAGGTTGAAGAGGGTGGTCTTCCCTGCCCCGTTCGGTCCGATCACCGCGACGATCTCTCCCCTTCGGACTTCCAGATTGGCGCCGTTGACCGCCTTGAAACCTGAGAACGACTTTGCGAGCGACTCAACTTTGAGCATGTGCCTTCCCTTCCGTCGATGGCGGCCGGGGGGTCTCCATTTCCGCGGACAGCCCTGCTTTTCCCCTCTTGACGAACCAGCCGAGGACTCCCTCAGGCAAGAAGAATATGACGAGTACCATGAGAATCCCGAGCACCAGGGCCCAGTACACGGTGTAGGTGCTCACCAGCGTACGCAGAGCCACGATGAGCGCAGCCCCGAGCATGGGCCCCATAAAGGTGAGCCAGCCGCCAAGGAGGCACATGATGACCGTCTCCATGGAAAGGGTCCAGAAAAGCATGTCGGGAAAGACGCTCGTGTCGACTGCGACGAAGAGGCTGCCTGTCACGCCGGCAAAGAACGAGGCGATGACGAGCGCAAGGAGTTGGTGCCTTTTCACGTTGACGCCGACCATCTCGCTCCTCACCGGGTTGTCCCTGATGCCCTGGAGCACGCTGCCGAAGGGCGAATTGACGATCCTGTACAGGACAAAGAAAGAGATGGCCGTTATGGCAAGGGTAAAGTAGTATGAACCCGTTCCCGAGGAGATGAGATCCGGCACGGCAATCCCGTGTATGCCGTCATCGCCGCCGGTGAAAGAGTACCATCGGTAGACGATGGCCCAGACGAGAGAGCCGAGCGAGATCTGGAGCATTCCGAAATAGAGCTTTGACAAGCGAATACAGATGATGCCCATAATGAGCCCGGCAAAGGCTGCAGCGAGAGGCCCCACGACAAAGCCGAGCCACGGCGATAGACCCGACTTCACCATGATCAGGGCGCACCCGTATGCGCCGACGCCATAGAAGACTGCGTGGTGGAACTGGTATATGCCGCCAAAACCGAGAACCAGATTGAGGCTCGTCGCAAAAAGACCGTAGATAAGGATAATGGCCGCCATGTAAATATAGAAGCGGGAAAGCACTGTCGGAGCGAGCGCGAGCAGTGCGAGGGCACCGATCAGGCACGCTGTTCTCTTTCCGGCCAAGGTAGCCCCTTCCATAGCTTTCTTGCGCCTACCAAGTCGATTTGAGGAGCCCAGTCGGTCTGAACAGGAGCACGACGATCACCGCCATGTAGGGAAAGATGATGCCGAACTGGGGCCATAGGAGAATCCCGAGAGACTGGGTGAGGCCGAAGATGAGGGCGCCGAGGAGGGCGCCCCAGATGTTGCCGAGACCGCCGATGATCACGATGAGAAATGCTTCCATAATAAGAGTGCTGTCCATGCCGAGGGTCACGCTGACCGTGGGAGCGACGAGGGCGCCGCCAAGGCCCGCAAGGAGACAGCCGATAACAAAGACAAAAGCATAGAGCCAGCTCACATTGATCCCCACAGCCCCCACCATCTCCCTGTCGACTGCTGCGGCCCGCGCGATCTTGCCTATCCGCGTCTTGTTCACCAAGAGCCAGAGGGCCACGGCAACCACAGGACCGATGATGAGGAGAAGCAGATTGTAAAGGGGAAAGGGGAGGCCCCCGAAGAGAGGGACGAAACCCTGGAAGACTGCAGGCACGGGAACCGACTTGTATTCGCCGCCCCACACAAGCTTGACTAGGTCGCCCAGCACGAGGGACAAAGCAAACGTGAGCAGCAGGAGCATGAGGTGCTCACGCTCGTAAAGGTATTGAAAGAGCCCCCGTTCCGCCATTAGGCTCAGGACGCCCACCCCGAGGGGCGCGCCGACAAGGGCCAGCCAGAAGCCGAGGCTTCCCCCTCCTGCCAGCTTGGAGATGGTAAAGGCCATGAAGGCGCCGATCATGTAGAGCGAGCCGTGGGCAACGTTCGGGATGCGTAGGACGCCGAGGATCAGGCTCAGGCCTGAAGCCACGATGAAAAGGATGACCGTGCGGCTCAAGCCTACGAGGACCTGGCTTAGTACCCGGGGAGGACAGATAGCATAGATGAGGTCCAAGGCCTTTTCCCCTTTGTCCCGTTGCCCCTACCCCTCACCCGGCCGCGATTGGCGAAAAGGCGTGGCCGCCCCCAGTCATGCATCCCGTCGCATAGGGCTAATCTGCTCCCCTCTTTAGGGTCGCCCGTGCAAGGACAGACGGCCAAGGGCCTCAAGGACAAATCCGACAAGGCTTTCGCAAAGGGTCTTTCGATTCTAGACTCGTCGGAGCGACAAATTGTTTAACCACAGCAAGATCGCATTGTCAATCCTAATTTTCCCTGATTTTCCTAGGGTTTCTCCCAAAGAGCAGCACCTATCCGGATGGTTCGCGACCCGTTCCAAAGGACCTTTTGAGCTAAAGAGGCAAGACAGATGTACTCAGCCAGATTATATTACTATGGTCGGGGAAAAGGCAAAGACCAGCCACTCTGAACAGAGATGCAAAGTCGATCGTGCCTGGTCAGGCACGGATGGCTATAGAAGGAGTACAACCATGATAGCAGATGCGAAGGACCTGGAAGTCCTCGATGCCTATTCACGGGCAATCACGAGGGTTGTCGAAGAGATTGCACCGGCAGTCGTCAGTATTGCGGT
>CAYZAF010000037.1:0-8726 GCA_964476435.1 uncultured Syntrophaceae bacterium | reverse complement strand
AAGGTCCTTTTCATGAGCGGGTATGCCCGCGACGTGATCTTCGACAAGGGAATCGAAGAAAAGGATGTCGATTTCATGCAGAAGCCGCTCTTCCCCGAAGAGCTCCTCGAGAAGGTGCGCACCATCATTACCCGATAGCTGGTGCCACCGGAGGGGGCGACGCTGGCGCTGCGACAGAACGAGCGGAGGCGAGGGTGAGGGGGGAGGCCGGGGCACCCACGTAGTGGGTCGCGGCTTGCGCCACTGGAGGGGGCGCTTAAGCCCCAATAATTGCCAGCGGAGCGACGCGGCTCCCCTCACTCCAATTCTTCTCGAGAAAACGGCCACAGACGAACGTACGCTTTGATGGCCCCCCACAGGTGGACGAGCCCCCTGGGCTCGAAGATGAGGAAAAGGATGATCACTACGCCTCGCGCCATGAGCGCCAGGGAAGCGGCTGCCTGTGCGGCAACTGCTGCCGAGAGCACAGGGCCTATGATGGTAACGAATTCATCGAGGAGCTTCAGGGAGACTGCCCCTAGGACCGCGCCGGCAATGCTGCCCATGCCGCCGACGATGAGCATCCCGAGATACCAGACCGAATCCATGAAAGGGAATTGATCGACGCTCGCGAACCCATAGTAGTGGACAAGGAGGCACCCGGCCACCCCGGCGTAAAGGCAGCCGATAAAGAAGGCCTGGAGCTTGTACACCCAGAGGTTGATGCCCATTACCTCCGCCGCAAGGTCGTTATCCCTGATGGCGACAAACGCCCTGCCAGCCCTTGTCCTTGTGATGTTGACCGCAACATAGGTGGCAAGGGAGGCGACTATCATGACGAGGTAGTAATACCTCACTTTCGAGTCTATGACGAGACTGCCGAATCGGGGCTTCGGCACGGGCATGCCGTCGGGCCCGCCAGTGAGGCTCCGGAGCTGGAGAATGATCCAGATGATGATGAAATGGGCCGCCAGAGTCGCCATGATGAGGTAGAACCCGCGGATTTTCAGGGAAGGCAGGCCGAAGACCAGACCTGCCAGGCCCGCGGAAAGGGCAGCGCACGGCAGGGCGCACCAGAACGGCCAGCCGAGCTTTGCAGTGAGGATGGCAGAGACATAGGCACCCACTGCCATGAAGCCGACATGACCCATGGATATCTGGCCGCAGTACCCTGTGAGAATGTTGAGTCCGTGGACGCTGATAATGGCGATTCCGATCATGGTGGCGATCGTGAGCACCCGGTCGCTCACGAAGAGGGGACAGACAAGGAGAAGGAGGAGGAAGGCGACGAAAGCCCCCCACTGGGAAGCGGTGTGAAAGACGGCCATGTCCTGAGCGTAACTCTCTCGAAAGGTCCCCCTGCCCATGTCTCTCTAAATCCTCTCTATCCTTGCCAGGCCGAAGAGGCCGTAGGGCCTGAAAATGAGCACGATGATCATCACGACAAAGGGGAATATCTGCGCAAAGCCGCCTCCCGGCAGAAGCGGGTCCAGATAGCCGGCTGCGACGTTTTCAAGCACACCCAGGATGATGCCTGCCACGATCGCCCCCCCGACCGAGTTCGCTCCTCCCAGGAGGACAACGGCGAAGGCTTTAAGCCCTATCTCCGCAAGGGGTATCATGACGCCCGATACGCCGCCGAGAAGAATGCCCCCCACCACGCCGACAATGGAGGCGATCACCCACGACACGGCATAGACAGTGGTGGCCTTGATGCCCAAGCTCTGCACCACCTGCAGGTCTTCTGCGGTGGCCCTCATGGCAAGACCTATTTTAGTGCGGTGGAAGACAAACATGAGCGCGGCAACGGCAACAATGGAAACCATGAGCCCGATGAGCGACTCAGGAGGCACCGATATCTGACCGAGCTTCAGGGTGAGGGTGGGGAGGACCCCGTGGTAAGTCTTGTACTCCCCTCCCCAGATCAGCGTTGCCAGTCCTTCGAGCACGGTGGCCAGGGCTATGGTCATCATGATAATGGCCAGCTCCGACTGGCCGACGAGGGGCCGCAGGGCGATGCGCTCAATGGCCAGGCCCATGAGGGCGGCCGTTCCCATGGCGAAGATGAGGGCAGCCCAGAGAGGCAGGTGAAACTGGACAAGAAAAGTATAACCGAGGTACCCGCCTATGAGCACGAAGTGCCCCTGGGCAATATTGAAGGCGTTCGAACACTTCAGGATGATGACGAATCCTATGGCCACGAGGGCATAGATCATGCCCAGAGAAAAACCGGTCACTACCAATTGGAGAAAAAAGATCATGAAGCCCCTCCCCCTGTGGAGGCGATGGTCACGACAAAACTCCTGGTTTCCACGCTCCCGTCCTGGCGCCTCACCTGGACCTCCACCGAGCCTTCCGTCGATTCCGCGTAGATCGCCTCAATGAGCGTGCGATAACGTTTCGCGAGGATACTCCGCCTCAGATTCCTCGTCCTCGTCACTTCCCCGGCATCTACGTCGAATTCCCTGTGGAGGTTGACGTATTTTCTTACCCTGCAGCCCTCATCCAGGGTGCTGTTTATCCGGTCGATGTCGCCCCTCACCAATTCGTAGACAGCGGGGGTCTGGGAAAGCTCTGCAAAGGTGCTGAAGGTGATCCTGTTCTTCCCTGCCCACGCGGCGACCGTCGCGAAGTTGATCACGACAATGGCGGAGGCATACTTCCCCGAAGGACCGGCCATGACCCACGCGTCCTTGATATAGGGACTCGACCTCAAGCGGCTTTCGACGAGTTGGGGGGCCAGGTTGTCACCCGTTGCCATTCGGACAAGGCTTTCCTTTCTATCGAGATACCGGACCTCGTTGTCCTTTACGACGCCCGCATCCCCGCTATGGAACCAACCGTCTCTCAGCATTGCCGCGGTCTCACCAGGATCCTTGTAGTAGCCAAGGAAAACCCCGGGATGGCGATAGACGATCTCATTGTCGTCGGAGATTCTGATCTCTGTCCCAGGGAAAGAAGGGCCCACGGTGTCGAGGCGGATGGCGTCGTTCTTCGCCCCTGTCAAGGGCCCCCCTTCGGTGGTGGCGTAAACGCTTTTGAGCGGAAGGCCTAGGGCGTGGTAAAACGTGAGCGCCTCCGGGCTGAGTATGGCCCCGGTGCTGTAGCAGATCCGGGCCCGCAAGAGGCCCAGGCTGGACCTGATGCGGCGAAGCAGGAGGAGTCCGGCCAGGGCAGAAACTAGGGTCAAGGCTGCCCGAGGCCTTTCTCCGCCAAGCCTGAGACGGGCCGCCCAAAAGGCAGAGGGCATGAGGAGGCGAAAGAGGAGCTTCTTGATCGGGTCCACGTCAAGCATTCTGGCCTGGGTGGCAGCAGCCTGACTTTCCCAGATCCGTGCATTGTTCAGCACGATGGTCGGTCCTATCTCGCGGCCGTCCCGCTGCCAGGTCTCGGGGCTCTCCGCAAAGTTGAGGATACACCCAGAAAGGAGGTGACATCCGATGAGCGACCACTGGCCCGCCATCCAGGCGGGGGGGAAAAGGGGGACTATGTCATCGGTCTGGCTCCAGGGGTCAAGGCTCAGGTAGTACTCGGCGCCGGCTCTTATCGACGCGTAGGTATGGACAGCTGCCCTGGGCAGTGCCCCTGTGGTCCCCGACGTGTACACAATGGCGCACGGCTCCTCGCCTGCGGATGCTGCTACGTGCTCCTCGAAAAGCCCCGGGTGCTCCCCTTCGTAGCCCTTCCCGAGATCGAGAACCTCGCCGTAGCTCGCGAGCAAGGCGTCCTTGTAGTGGGAGAGCCCCTTGTAGTTCCAGTAGATAATCTTCTCGAGGAGGGGAAGGCTCTTCTTCACGTCGAGGAGCTTGTCCACCTGCTCCTGATCTTCGACTACGGCAAATCGGGCCTCTGATTTCTCCGCAACGTATTGCACCTCGAAAGGGGCCAGCTCGGATGAGGCACCCACAGAGATCCCTTGCATGGCCTGGGCCGCCAGCTCGGCACAGTACCACTGGGGGGCGTTGTCGCCCATGATGAGGAGCTTGTCTCCCCCCTTGAACCCGAGGGAGGCAAGGCCGCATGCGAGGTACTTTACGTCATGGTAGTAGTCTTTCCACGTAATTGCCCGCCAGATGCCGTAGTGCTTGTACCGCATGGCGTTCCGGCTGTCCCCGTAAGTCTTGTAGTTGTAGGAGAGTACTTTGGGCCACGTATCCCCCTTGTCTCTCCAGGCCCCGGCCATCTGCGGATCCTCCCCCCTTTCGCTCCTTTAAGCGACCCACCTCTTCTTTCGACGGTAATGCTTCACATCGCGATAGCTCTTCCTGCGCCCTCCCGCGGAAAGCCCCAGATACGACTCGCGCACGTCCTCGTTATCCTTCAGGGTCTCGGCAGGGCCGCTGAAGACTACCTTGCCGTTCTCCATGACGTAGCCGAAATCGGCGATCCCGAGGGCAGCGCGGGCATTCTGCTCCACAAGCAGTATGGACGTCCCCTGTTCTTTGTTGATCCTCTGGATAATGCGGTAGATATCCTCCACCATGAGCGGCGCAAGGCCGAGGGAGGGCTCGTCGAGGAGCATGAGCTTGGGCCTGGCCATGAGGGCCCGCCCTATGACGAGCATCTGCTGCTCCCCCCCTGACAGGTAGCCGCTCACACGGCGGCGCAGATGCTTCACCTTGGGAATGTAATCGAAGACTGTCTCCAGATCCCTCTTTACCCCTGCCTTATCCTTGCGGCAGTAAGCGCCCACGAGGAGATTCTCCTCAACGGTGAGGTGCTCGAGCACCCTCCTCCCTTCCATGGCCTGGCTTAAGCCCATGGCGGCTATGTCCTCCGGGCCGTGCCTCTCTATCCTCTTCCCGTCGAAGACGATGGTGCCCTCGGTCACATCCCCCTCTTCGGTTCTGAGCATCCCGGACACAGCCTTCAGGGTCGTCGTCTTCCCCGCCCCGTTGGCGCCCAGGAGGGCAACGATCTGGCCATCGTCGACGTCGAGCGAAACGCCCCTCAGCACCTGGATCACCCGCCCGTAAACTACCTCGATGTTGTTGACCTTAAGCATGTCAAGCTCTCTTTCGGACGCGCCTCCATCGTCCCTACTCTCCTTTGCCCAGATAGGCCTCGATTACCTGGGGATTGGCGGCTACCTCGGAAGGGGTGCCCTCCGCAATCTTCCGGCCGAAGTCGAGGACCACGATCCTGTCGGCGATGTCCATCACCACCCCCATATCGTGCTCAACAAGGATAATGGAGCGCACCCCGTCCCGGAGCACAGGGGTGTCAGGGTACGTCGCGCCCTGACCCTCGAAGAGGTCGATGATGAACCGGGCGATGTCCTCCTTCTCCTCGAGGTTCATTCCTGCCATAGGCTCGTCAAGAATGAGGACTTTCGGCTCCAGGGCAAGGGCCCGCGCCAGCTCGACCCTCTTCCGCATTCCGTAGGGCAGAAGCCCCACAGGCTTCTTTCTCACGGGCGCTATCTCGAGGAAGTCGATGATCTGTTCCACTATTTCACGGTGCTCGATCTCCTCCCGGCGGGCCCAGCCGAAGTAAAGGCTTCCGGAGACGAAGCTCTGCTTCATGAGCACGTGGCGCGCGGCCATGATGTTGTCTTCCGTGGAGAGACCCGTGTACAGCTCGATGTTCTGGAATGTTCTCGCGATGCCGAGGCGGGCCAGCTTGTCTGGCCGTAGTCGGGTGATCTTCTTCCCCTCGAAGTATATCTGCCCGTCCTGGGGTTTGTAGAAGCCGTTGATGCAGTTGAGAAGGGCTGTCTTTCCCGCCCCGTTCGGCCCGATAACGGCGAGGATCTCGTGCTCCCTGACGTCGACGCTCACATCAGTCAGGGCATTCACCCCGCCGAAGCTGAGGTAGAGCCTTTCGATGCGAAGCCTGACCCGTTTGTCCGTTTCGCCGGTCGCGGTCACAAGCCTACCTCGGTCCGATCAACCGCCCGCTTAAGGATAGCGTGTTCAGCGCTGGGGGCGGAGCAAAAAGGGCTTTTTTTCGTGCAGGAAGAATACCGGCCACTCCACCGGATGGCAAATACCACGGCAAATACTACCCATCGCCCTGTGCGCTTGTCAAGGGCAAAGGCGCGGGAAAGAATGATTGACGCACCCCTGGAGCAAAGGTAGAATTACAGACGGCCGTAAGGAGGTTGAGAGTCATGGAAAAAGGCCCATCAATGAGGACGATCACGGAACCCGCCAGCGAGGTCAGGGTCATCAGGGAAGCTGACGTGGTCGTGGTCGGCGGCGGTCCCGGAGAACACGCGGCTGCGGTCTCAGCGGCGCGGAACGGCGCCGACACCGTTCTCATAGAGAGATACGGCCACTTGGGCGGCATGGCCACGGGCGGGCTGGTCATCATGATCCCCCACCTGAGCGACGGCACGAATAGGATGATCCTCAAGGGACAGTGCAAGGAGTGGCTCGACAGGCTCGATAAAAGGGGCGCTGCTGCACACCAGAGGTACGAGGACGTAGGCTCGGTGGATAGGGAGCCCGTGGAGTACTGGAACGATTTTCATCACTTCTTCGTGGTCGAGGGGAGGGTGCAGCTTGGGGCCATGGTCGATCCCGAGCTGCTCAAATGCACGCTCAACGACATGGTGGAAGAGGCGGGGGTGAAGCTCTTCCTCCATTCATGGGGCACGAAGGCCGTCACCGAGGGCAGCGAGGTGAAAGGGGTGATCTTCGAAAGCAAGTCAGGCAGGCAGGCAATTCTAGCAAAGGTCGTCATAGACGGCACGGGAGACGGAGATCTGCTGCCCTCAGCTGGGGCCGAATTCTTAAGGACGATCAATCCCAACCTCAGAATCTCGAAGGCTGCCGTCATATTCCGGTTGGGAAATGTGGATACGAAAAAGCATGGGGCTTTCAGGAAATCAGACCCCCGCGGCTACGAGGAGCTGATGGAAGAGCTCGTGAAGGGAGGCGGCTTCCCAGTCGCGCAGAGGAGCGCCCACGAAGACGTCCTCTGGGTGAGCAACTGGATTCCCGGCCTCGACATACTCAATGTGGAAGACCTCACCCGCATCGAGGTGGAGATCCGAAAGAAGATGATTTTCACCTACGACTACTTCAAGAGACATGTCCCCGGGTTCGAAAAGAGCTTTATCCTCGACACGGCGTCCCAGACAGGCACGAGGGGCTCGAGAAGGCTCATCGGGGAATACACGGTCACCGAGAAGGATTGGAAGGCCGGCACCACGTATGAGGATACCATAGCGGTGATTCCCCAGCAGCGGCATGTCATATCGTCCGAATTCCCCCACTTTCACGTGCCCTATCGCACGCTCGTGCCGAAGAAAATCGACAACCTCCTCGTAGCGGGGCGCAGCTTCTCGTCGGACGACGTGGCGAACAACGAGTACAACCTCATTCCCCACTGCACCCTTTACGGTATGGCTGCAGGCACAGCCGCGGCCCTGTCGATAAAGGCCGGGGTAAAGGTGAGAAACGTCGACATAAAGGCCCTCAAGTCGCATCTCATCAGGCAGGATGTGGTCCTCCCGGAGACGCTCGACGCATCACTAGAGCCCCTCCCCCTGCGCGATACGAATAAGGGCCCTGCGCCTGGGATGCACTAGAGCGCAAAGCACCGGTTGTCCGCGCATAGGCCCTCCTTTCAAGCGGGGGCCCGGACGAGGATCAGCTGGATGTCCATGACGTTCGTCCCTGTCGGTCCGGTGACGAAGAGGTCGCCGCTTGCCTCAAGAAACCGGTACGCATCGTTGTCGAGGAGGCATGCTCGTTCGTCTAGGCCTTTCGCGCGGCCCCTTGCGATAGAATAACCATCGACGATGGCCCCCGCCGCATCGGTGGGCCCGTCAGTGCCGTCGGTCCCCCCAGAGAGGAACGTGATGTTGTCAACGCCCTCTATTTCCATGGCGGCCGCAAGGGCCAGCTCCATATTCCTTCCCCCTTTGCCCCTCCCTCTGACGACGACAGTAGTCTCTCCGCCTGAAATCATGCAGAGGCCTCTACCCGACCCCCCTCTCTGCTTCAGGACCTCCCGGGCCAAGCGCGCCAGCCGTCGGCCCGCGTCCCTCGCCTCTCCCCTGACTGCGTTGTCCAGGACGAGAGCGTCGAGTCCCTTGGCTTCGCACCTCTTTTTCGCTCCCTCGATTGCCTGCCTGTTGCTGCCTACGATGGTATTTCTCACCCTCTCGAATAGGGGATCACCCTCCTTGAGAGTCTCGGGGAGGCGTCCTTGCGCTCCCCTTACCAGAAGGTCGTAAGCCTTTCGGGGAACTTCGTCAACGAGGCCGTATTTCTCGATCACCCCCAGGGCCTCGCCGTAGGTCGTCTCATCGGGCGCCGTCGGACCGGATGCAATGACGTCGAGCCTATCATCGATCACGTCGGAGAGGATAAGAGACTCGACGCGCGCCGGGGAGGCGATCGCTGCAAGTCTTCCCCCTTTTACGGCTGAAAGGTGCTTCCTCACTGCATTCAGCTCATAGATGTCGGCGCCGGATTTCAGGAGCACCTCAGTGGTCCGCTGCTTTTCAGTGAGGAGGATGCCGGGCGCAGGGGCCACGAGAAGGGCTGAGCCCCCGCCGGAGATGAGACAGAGGAGCAGGGCTCTCTCATCGAGATCACGGGCGATTTTCAAGGCTTCAACGGTGGCCCGCTGTCCGTTCTCATCCGGCAGGGGGTGGCCGGCCTCGTAGACCCGTAGGGGGCCGCTGCAATCCGTGGGAACCCAGTGTCCGTACTTAGTGACAGCGACCCCTCCTGACACCATGGGGGCCATAGCGTCAGTCACTGCCCGGACCATGCCGTGCGCCGCCTTGC
>CAYZAF010000036.1:0-3769 GCA_964476435.1 uncultured Syntrophaceae bacterium | reverse complement strand
CGTGGAGAGCCATCAGCTTTCCCTCGAGACGATCGCGGGAATCTCTGAGCTGAGCCGGGCCCTGCGCGCCATCGTCGAATCGAAGGCCATGCCGCCGGAGATGTAGGCTGAAATCTCAGCCCACTACGAAGGGTTGTGCAGCCAGTGCGACATCCCGCTCGTCCCGGTATCGACAAGATCTGCCGGGGCAGCGAGCCATCCGGGCCAATACGAGACTCACCTCAACGTGAGGGGCAGGGTAGAGGTACTCGAGCACATCAAGAAGGTCTGGAGCAGCACCTTCAATCCCACGTCGCTCTCCTTCAGGAAGCAGAAGGGCCTGCCTCTCGAGGCAGACCCCATAGGCGTCGCAATCCTCAAGATGGTGAACGCCCGCACCGCAGGCATCATCTTTACTGCCGATCCGAATTCGCAGGACAGGTCCAGGTTGATCATAGAGGCCAACTGGGGCCTCGGGGAGAGCGTGGTGGGAGGCGAGAGCATGCCAGACACCTTCGTCGTCGACAGAAAGACGCTCCGGGTTGTCGAGAAGAAGCTCGGGACCAAGCTCAGGTGCGTGCTGCCCGCGGACAGGGGTGTCTCCGAGCAGGCGACGGATAGGGAAAAGTGCGCCACATTCTGCCTCTCCGACGAGGAAGCAACGGAGATCGCAAGGGTGGGCATCCGGCTGGAAGAGCACTTCGGTGCGCCTCAGGATGCAGAGTGGGCCATCGACAATGACCTGGCCGCTCCGGGGAACATCATCTGGCTTCAGACGAGGAATGAGGTGCTCGCGAAGAAGAAGGAGCCGGTTGACCAGCTGCTCGACATGATGACGAGCTTCATGAAGGGATGATGCGGGCCATCCGGCTTTCATGGTTTTGCCGTTTGATAGAGGAGTCGCTATAAGATGACGAAAGCACCACGGGTACTCGGGGAGCTGATCGAAGACCGGGCTGCGAGGAACTCAAAGAGGGTTTTTTTGCGCTTCAAGGAGCAGACGTTCACCTACGAGGAGATGAACCGGCTCGCGAACAGGTACGCGAATGCCTTCATGGAGCGCGGCGTGAAAAAGGGGGACAAGATCAGCATCATGCTCCCCAACTGTCCGGAATTCCTCCACGTCTGGTTCGGCTCCGCGAAGATGGGGGCGGTCGAGGTTCCCGTCAACACGTCGTACAAGGGGGAGTTTTTCCGCCACATCGTGGACCAGTCAGATTCGAAAATTCTCGTGATCGCCCGGGAATTCCTCGACCGCGTGTCGCTCATCGAGGATGCGCTGAAAAAGGTGAAGACCATAGTGGTCCTGGGAGGGCTCGACGAGGAGGAGAAGAAGAAGCACAGGATCCCGATGACGAGCTTCGAGGAATTCTTCGACGCCCCGGACACCCCGGTGGAGGTGAAGATCTACCCTTCAGATCCCCAGAACATCATCTATACGTCGGGGACAACGGGCGTCTCCAAGGGCGCCCTCGGCCCCCACAAGTTCTGGATCGTGGTGGCAGAGCAGCTGCTCCCCTTGCGCGAGGGTGGCAGGGACGACATATTCTTCACTTTTCTGCCCCTCTACCACACGAACGGCCAGTGCCTCACCACCGTCACCGCGCTGCTCGCAGAGGGCCAGATGGTGCTCTCCGACAAGTTCAGCGCGAGCAGGTTCTGGGCAGACATCAAAAAGTTCGGGGCCACGCAGTTCAACTACCTCGGAGCTGTCATCCCGATCCTGGAGAAGCAGCCTGAAAAGCCTGACGACCTGGACAATCCCGTGCGCGTTGCCTTTGGGGCCGGTTGTCCCCAGGCGGTAATGGATCGCTTCGAGAAGCGGTTCGGCTTGACGTGCATGGAAGGGTTCGGCATGACGGAGATAGGCATCCCGGTCCACACGACGCTCTATGACAGAAGACCTGGCTCGTGCGGAAAGCCCCTGCCCATCTACGACGTGAGGATCTTCGACGACGAGGACAACGAGGTGCCCCCGCACGTGCCGGGAGAGATCGTCTTCCGCCCCCTCGAGCCTTACACGATGATGCTCGAATACTACAATATGCCGGACAAGACCATGGATGCCTGCCGCAACCTCTGGTTCCATACGGGTGACCTGGGCCGGCGGGACGAGGACGGCTATTTCTATTTCGTCGACCGGAAGAAGGACGCCCTCAGGAGGAGGGGCGAGAATATCTCCTCTTTCGAGGTGGAGCGGGCCGTAAACTCACACCCCAAGGTCCTCGAGTCTGCGGCTGTTGCGGTGAAATCAGAGCTTTCCGAGGACGAGGTGAAAATATGCGTTGTCCTGAAACCCGGCGAGAGCCTGACGCCGGAGGAGCTGATCGTCTTTGCCAACGACCGGATGCCCCATTTCGCCGTGCCCCGGTATGTTGAGTTCATGGATGCCCTGCCCAAGACGCCGACGGAGCGGGTGCAGAAATACCTGCTCAAAGAGGCGGGACTGACGCCAAATACGTGGGACAGGGAGAAGGCAGGCGTGCGGGTGACGAGATGAGGGCATCGGCCGCTTTTTGACGATGGGACGCCAAAAAACCTAAAAGCCGGCAGCTGACGAACAAGGGGGGTAGACATGCTGCACGATGCGTACGACTTAAGCTTCTACGAATTTGATGACGAGAAGGATCCGAAGGAGTACGGGGTGCTCCTGTGCGACGTAGTCCACGGAAGACCCCCCATGAAGCCGACCTACATGGGCATCGGCTGGTACTGGTACTACCACGGCGTGCGCCACGGCGCCGAGACCCTCTCTCTGCCCACCACCCACGGCTGGGACTCGCGCTTCGTCAACGGCTATCCGTACATTACCGCCATCCGCACCACGCCGGAGGAAGCGAAAGCCAGGGAGCCCATTTTCAGGGAGAAGATCAGGCCTTTCCTCGAAGATTTCGACAATGTCTGGGATCCCATGAAGACCGACCTCCTCCAGACCTACAAGGCAGCGAAGGAATCGCGGGGCCTCAAGGAATGGGACGACATCAAGCGCCTCAGCAACAACGACCTTCTCGCCTTTTTCCTCGATTTTGCCTTTGTCATCAACCGGAAGGAAGGGGAAGTCCACTTCATCATGCTCATGGCCTCCTACTACATCAGCGGCCTCTTTCAGGAGATGTGGCGGAACATGTTCGGCGTGGAGCCCGGGATCGACCCGAACTATCACCGGCTCATGTCCGGGTTCGAGGCCGCAGACATCATCTTTACCCGGGGCCTCTGGCAGCTCGGAAGGAAGGCCGTGGACGCAGGGTTGGAGGATGTCTTCCACAAGAACGTTGACGCGGCTGTGCTCGACGCACTTTCGGGAACCGAAGCAGGAAGGAAATGGTCGGGACTGTACCATGAGTTCCTCCTCGAGAACGGGTGGAGGGCGGATCGCATGCACGCCTACGATCATCCTGTCTGGCTCGAAAAGCCGGAAATAGGCATAACGAGGATCAAGTTCCTCATGTCTCAGCCGGTCTTTCCCTTCGACGCCAACCGCGAGCGCGTGAACAGGGAAAGGCAGGAGGCGGAAGGCCAGATCCTCACGCGGGTGCCGGAGGCGCAGAAGGCTGCCTTCACCCTCCTCATGAAAGCAGCCCAGAAGTCCGGGTACTGGAGCGAGGACCACGGATACTACTGCGATCTCTACATCGCCGCGTTGGGCCGCTGGATCATCTCGGAGTTCGGGAGGAGGTTCGCCGAGGCCGGGTGCATCGACGATGGCGGAGACGTGAACTACCTCCATCCGTCGGAGATACGGAAAGCCGCCATTCCTATGGGCAGGATCAACCTGAGGCCGTATGTGGAG
>CAYZAF010000035.1:0-3402 GCA_964476435.1 uncultured Syntrophaceae bacterium | reverse complement strand
GAAACAGGCCGCGTAGCCCTTTCAGGGACAGCGGAGAACCTCCGGGACAACGCGGAGGTGAAGAAGGCTTATTTCGGCATAGATGAATGTGAGGTCAGGTGAGGTAATGGGTTCCGCCACCACTGGCCACTGGAGGGGGTGCTGAACCCCGGCTACCCACGTAGCTTTGTGGGGGCGACATAGAGAGGCTGTATGACGTGGGTGCCCCGCCAAAACAGCTCTTTGAGCGGGGAGGCTCCGAGGCTTTGCCGAGGAGGGGGTGCTGAACCCCATTAATTGCATGTGAGGTCAGGTGAGGTAATGGGTTCCGGCGATTTCATCACACCCATAGTGATCGGCATCATGCTGGGCGGGCTTTATGCCCTCATCGCCCTCGGCCTCTCGCTGATCTTCGGGGTGATGCGGCTTATCAATCTCGCCCACGGGGACCTCGTGATCCTCTCGAGCTACATCGCCTATGCCCTTCTCACCTATCTCGGCCTCGATCCCGTCATTGGGCTCGTCATCTCCATACCCTTCATGTTCGTCCTCGGGTTCGTGATTCAGCGGTATCTCCTGGGTAAGGGTTTTGCCGTATCCGCGGAGACACCCCTCATCATCGCCTTCGGCATCTCGCTCGTCCTTCAGAACCTGAATCAGATCCTCTGGACCCCCCTGTCCCGGGGTCTCAACACGCCATACACCCACATGAGCTTTTTTCTCGGAGAGCGGCAGTTTCCTCTCACATACCTTTTCGATTTCGGCGCCGGCATCATAGTCATGCTTTGCCTTCGCGCATTTCTCACGAGGACGTACCTTGGAAGGGCGATCACCGCCGCATCCCAAGACAAGAGAGCGGCGCAGCTGATGGGGATAAACACGAACCGCGTCTACGGCTACGCCTTTGCAATCGCCATGGGATCCGCGGCAATAGCCGGCGTTTTTCTCGGCATGACCTTCCCTTTCACCCCTACCTCGGGGATCTCTTTTCTCACGATCGCCTTCGGAACGGTCATTATCGGCGGCCTCGGCAGTATGGTGGGGACTTTTTTCGGCGGCATCATCCTCGGCGTCTTTCAGACCATGGGAGGTTATTTCTTCGGACCCGCCTCCCAGATGCTCATTGTCTATGTGCTTGTGCTGCTCATACTGGCGATAAGACCCAGAGGGCTGTTTGGACGGTAGGATTGCCATGGGATGGAAAGCATCGAAAGAGATAATGGTCCCGATAACCGCAGCAGTTGTCGCTGTCGTCCTGGCGGCGCTGCCCCTCATCGGCGCCCCGGAGAGCTGGCTGCTCTACGTGTTTCTCTTTCTCGTCTATCTCGCCATGGCGAACATGTGGAACCTCCTTGCAGGGTATGCAGGATTGATCTCCCTGTGCCAGCCAGCCTTCCTCGGGCTTGCCGGCTACACCTTGACCGTGGGCACCTGGCTTGCCGTTCCCTGGTGGCTCGGGCTCATTTCCGGGGCGATTGTGGCGGCCCTCTTTGCCTTTGCCATCTCCGCAGCTGTTTTCAGATTGAGCGGGGTCTATTTTGCAATCGGCACGCTCGTCGTGCCCGAGGCATTGAGGATGGTCTTCTACCTGTGGCGGCCTGTGGGCGGGAAGATGCAGGGGGCAGGGGCAGGCTACATGGTGAAGGGGATCGGAGGCCTTTCCTCCCAGGATATCTATTGGCTTGCCCTGCTCGTGGCGATCGGCTCGGTCCTTGTCCTGAGGGGAGTCCTCAAGTCCCGCCTGGGCCTTGGCCTCGCTGCTATCCGCGACAATGAGGGGTGCGCCGCCAGTTCAGGCGTCAATGTGTTCAGGCTTAAGCTCTACACATTCATCTTAGCCGCTTTCGTAACCGGCTTTGCCGGCGGTATCTACTATCTGTACCAGGGATACATAGAGCCTTCGGCCACCTTTAACGTAAAGTGGACCATGACGCTCCTCCTTGCCGTTGTCATAGGCGGCATACGGACGGAAGGGGGGCCCATGGTAGGCACCGTCGTCGTCGTCTTCCTCTACTTTCTCCTCGCGAGATACGCGGGATACAGCCTCCTCATCCAGGGGATCATCCTCATTTTCATCATGCTTTTATCCCCCCAAGGGTTGGTGGGCCTCGCAAGGACAGTAGCAATCCACCCGCGCACCAAGAGGATCCTGAACTTGAGGCGCCATAACGAATGACGTGGCCTGGAAAACCGTAACGTGGTAGTATCTTCGGAAGACCAACAGCCCCCACAGAACGGAGATTGCAAAATGAATGGGAATGCCCCGAGCCCTGCCGGATCGAAGTCGCTCGCCGATTTCATGTTTTCCCTGCTCCTTTCCTGCTTCGACTGGATGTTCGAGCGGAGGAGCCTGAATGGGATTGTCTCGGGACTGGCCAGATCGAGGGCTGTGGCCGATTTCATCTTCTCTCTGCTTCTCCTTTGCCTCGAGTGGATGTTCGAAGGGAGAGCCCGCACGTACCCCTCCTTCAAGGCGCGCCTCAAGGAGAAGGACCTCGTTGTCCAGGTTCGGCTGAAGGACGGCTCGAAGGGCAGGTATTACACGCTTAAAGGGGGGGAGGTCTCCTCCCGAAGGGGCTTGCACGGAAACCCCGACGTGACCCTGCTCTTCGGCAGCTCCCGATTGGCCTTGCGCGTGCTCGTCCCTCCCAGGGATCAGCTCGCCGCGATCAACGCCATGAAGACCTTTCAGATGGGGCTCGAAGGCGAGGACGAGGCGAGCATCTGGTTCATGGAGACCTTGAGCCTCATGCTCAGCGCGGCCGTCAGATACGGGACGGACATGGGCGACGGCGAGACGCGATACACTTCGAACTCGAACGGCGGGCCGGTCTTCGTCTATGTGCGGGACGGGAAAATAGTCCGCATCACGCCCATCGACTTTGACGCAAAAGATGCGCCCCCATGGACCATCAATGCGCGGGGGCGGTCTTTCACGCCGCCGAGAAGGACCACCATCTCCCCCTACACGCAGGTATTCAAGTCGATGATCTATTCGCCTGACCGCCTCCTCTATCCCATGAAGCGGGTCGACTTCGACCCGGCTGGTGAGAGGAACGTGCAGAACCGTGGCCGGTCGGGGTACGAGCGCATCTCGTGGGAAGAGGCCCTCGACATCGTGGCAAGCGAGATCAAGCGGGTAAAGCGAGTCCATGGGCCCGGCGCCATCCTGAACGGGAGCGGCTCCCACCACCTGTGGGGCATCCTCGGCTACTGGCTGAGCGTCCGCCTCCGGTTCTTCAACAACATCGGCTGGACCCCGGTTGGCCACAATCCGGACAGTTGGGAGGGCTGGTACTGGGGCGCCATGCACCACTGGGGCCAATCGATGCATCTTGGTGCCCCGGAGAGTTACGGCACAGTACAGGACTGTCTGAAAGAGGCTGAGATGGTGGTCTTCTGGTCGAGCGATCCCGAGGCGAC
>CAYZAF010000034.1:0-7224 GCA_964476435.1 uncultured Syntrophaceae bacterium | reverse complement strand
GATCCAAGCCCCGGCAGAGCTATGCGGTCGCCCTTCCTGAGGGACGCAGTGATGGTATCCACGAACGTGGCAAAGACCTGTCCGGCCTGTTTCTTCGAAATCTTTCCAGCTTGCGCCAGCTTTGCAATAAACTCGCTTTTCGTCATGACTCCCCCTGTTCAATGGATTTAACAACCTAGCCCGCTATATACGACATATCTTTGAAGGGATCAAGGGAAATGAGCATTCCAGTTGCATTTTTTCCTTGCCAGTCGCCCAAGGGCCGCTCGTAGCTCTCCCGAAAGCCTGTTTTGGCGCTCGAAAGGGGCCGTGTCATGCGCGGGGTCCGCGTCGCTGCGGAGAGATTCCCGCTAGGGCTTCGTTGCATCGAGCCTTCTGCCCCGCCTATGCCAGAGCAGATAGACGGCCATTGCCACGAGTAGGACGAGGGCGAGGAAAAGCAGGGCTGGCTCGGCTTTCGCAGAGACCAAATGGATGAAGGTAATTTTCTTCTCGAGGAAATAGACAACCAGTGCCCACGCTCCGGTCCACAGCACGGCCCCGAGGGCGTTCAACATTGCAAACACGCGCCAGGACACGTTGAGCAGACCGGCCACGATGCCGTTCAGCTGCCGCAGCCCGTCAAAGAAGCGGGCAACGAGGAGGATGCTCTTGCCGTGACGGGTGAAGCGTTCCTCTATGGCCTGCAGATGGGTCTCATTGAGCCTGATCCGTTTGAGGAGGGAACGGCCGCCCCACCTCCCTATGAGGTAGCCCACTGCATTTCCCAGAATGGCGGCGGCGCATCCGTAAGCCAAGACCCTGAAGATGCTGAGGCGGCCTCTCGCCGCATCCAGGGAGGCGGCCATGAGCAGGGTCTGTCCCGGGGCAGGAATGCCGAAGCCCTCGATGAGTATCGAGAGAAAAAGGGCAGCATACCCGTAATGCTCGAGAAGTGGCTGTACCCTTCCGACAGCGGTCTCGAGGCGGCCTACGATTCGGTGGAGGCCTGGGTGAGGCTTGTGCTGGTCAATGCCTTCTCTTGCCATGCAGGAAGGGGCGCACCCGCCGAGGCCGTTGGACTCACCTGCGGGGAGTCCCGGCATTGCCAGGAGAAGTAAGAGAAGCAAAAAGAGACATCCTAGGCATAACGCCTTCGTTCCCATGCATCTAATGTATTCCCCGAGGGCCGCCGGGTCAAAGGCAAGGGGCCCGAGGCAGTTATCCCCGATGCCCGCGCCCTTAAGGTCCCATGGGTAAGAATGGGAGGCTGCGTAAGGGCCCGCGCGGCAGAAGATCAGTTTCTTTTTTTCAATGGATACGGTAAAATACGGTGTTCTAATAACTAGAGAGCAAGAAGACCATCCCTCGCGTGGAGGCAGCTTCTTTCTTACCCGGCTTAAGCGCTCGAAGGGAGGGCAAGAAGAGGAAAGCGAAAAAAAGGGGGCTATTGTGAAGCTGGTCCGCAGCGATGAAGGCATCGAGGCCGGCCGCAGGCTTTCGAAATCAGACGTGGGGAGGCGAGCCCGGGACACGGGAGCCGCCGCAAGCGAGTACCGAAGGGCCCTCTTCAACAATCTGCACGACGCCATCTTCATTCACGATCTGAACGGTCGGGTCATAGAGGTAAACGAGAAAATGCTAGAGATGTACCGGTTGAGCCGGGAAGAGGCGATCGGTCTATCCATCGTGTCCGACTATTCGTCTCCGGAGAATCCGGAACTCCTGGCATATCAGCCCGTTCTCTGGAGGAAGCTCAAAGCCGGGGAGGGTCAACTCTTCGAGTGGAAGGCGAGGAGACCCAAGGACGGCTCCATCTTCGACGTGGAAGTCTCGCTCACCAAGCTCTTTCTGCCTGAGGGCGACTTCATCCTTGCCACCACCCGCGACATTACGGAAAGAAAAAGGGTTGAGCGCGAGCTGGTTGCTACGAAGAACTACCTGAATACGGTTTTCAACAACATTCACGATGCCATTTTCGTTCACGATGTAAATGGAAAGGTGGTAGATGTGAATGACAAGCTTCTCGATATGTACGGGTTCACGAGATCGGAGGCCATAGGCCTTTCGATCATTCCCGATTATGCGATTCTCGATAGTGCCGTAGACCAGCCTGGCCTGTGGAAGAAAGCGATAGCCGGAGAGAACCAGTTCTTCGAGTGCCGGGGCAGACGCCCGAAAGACGGCTACGAGTTCGATGCGGAGATCTTCCTCACCAGGCTTTCTCTGCCTGAAGGTGATTTCATCCTTGCGAACGTCCGTGATATTACGGAGCGTAAGACCATTGAGAAACAGTTGATCAAGGAGAAGGAGACGTTCTTCTCCGTTCTCGAGGACAACCCCCACGGCATCGCCGTTATCGGTCACAGGGACCGGTACCTTTACGTGAATCCCGAATTCACGAGCATCACGGGCTACACCCTTCGGGATGTTCCGGCCTGGCAAGACTGGATTTACGAGATCTACGGGGACGCGAAAGCCTTCGGGAAGGCCCTGGAATCGAATGAGTACGGGGCACTGCCGGAAGTCAGGGGAAGAGGCATCGAGGCGAGGATAGTCTGCAAGGGCGGGGAGAAGAAGGACGTGGAGTTCCGGATCACCTTTCTGGGTGACCGGCGGCTTCTCGTATTGACCGATGTTACAGCGCGCAAGAGGATCGAGGAGGCATTGCACGCGGAAAAACAGAATTTCCAAACCCTGTCCGAGTGCTCTCCGGTGGGCATGGTGATGATCGGCGGGGCTGACGGGTTCACGTTCAAGTACATGAATCCGAAATTCAGGGAGCTCTTTGGCCATGGGGCCTCGGACATTCCCGATTTGGCAGCATGGCTGGCAAGGGTATACCCAGACCCCGCGCTACGGCGCAGGGCTACGCCGAAATGGATGAACCTCCTCAAAGCGACAAGACCGGGCGTGGGTAGGGCATACGTGAGGAAAGTCTGCGGCAAGAACGGAGCCGAGAAGCACATCAAGTTTATCCCCGTGCAGCTTGAAACGGGGGAGATACTGATGACCTGTTGGGATATCACCAGGAACACGGAAGCCAAACAGAGGATAAGAGAGCGCAACCTTGTCCTCGAAGTCCTCAACGACATCATGGCTTCCGTGGGTGGGTCTTTGCGCCTGTCGGAGATCCTGCAAACCCTGAAGAGGGTATTCGCGGAAAAGCTCAAGATCCACAGCGGCGCCTTCTTTCTCCACAGCGCGGTGAGCAGTAAGATCAATATGGAAACGTGGTGGGGAGTCGCGGACTCCATGAGGGATGCATTCGAGGCCTTCGCGCTCAGATGCTGCGGCGCCGGTAAGGTCATCAGCGAAGATGACGTCACGCTCGTGCGGGACGACATCGACAGGCTCGCTCCAAAACCGATCGTCCCCTTCCAAAAGCTGGGGTGGCGCGGCTACCTCTGCATCACCCTGCCTGCAGAAGGGGAGATGGAGGGGATGATATTCCTCGTCGATAGAAAGCGCGACCGCTTCAACGACGATCAGATCCCTTTCTACAAAACGTTGGGACAACAGATCGGCGTGGCCATCCAGAATGCCCGCCTCTTTGAGCAAGTGAGACAGTCTCACGCACAGATGAAGGCACTCTCATTAAGGCTTGTCGACGTGCAGGAGGCGGAGCGCAGATACCTCGCCCGGGAGCTTCACGATGAAATAGGGCAGGAACTGACGGGTCTCAAGCTTGCCCTCGAAATGAGCGCCCTCCGTCAGGGGAACGGAAAGACCGCGGAAATGGAGCAGGCCCAATCTCTCGTCAACAGGCTCATGGGTCTCGTGCGCGAGCTCTCCCTCAAGCTCCGGCCGGCGATGCTCGACGACCTGGGCCTTCTCCCCACGCTGCTCTGGCACTTCGAGCGTTTTACGCACCAGACGAATATCCGTGTGACGTTCAAGCAGAAGGGGATCAACGGCACGCGCTTTCCCCTCCAGCTGGAGACCGCCATCTACCGGATTGTCCAGGAAGCCCTCACGAATGTTGCCCGCCATGCCAGGGTGAGCGACGTTGTCGTGCGGCTCTGGTCCGACGACCGCATCGTAGGCACACAGATCGAGGATTTCGGGGTCGGCTTTGACGCCGAATCCGCGCTTCACAAGCGGCGGACCAACGGCCTCGACGGCATGCGGGAACGCGCCATGCTGCTGGGTGGCTCATTTACCGTGGAATCCAGGGCCGGGGTCGGCACGCGCCTGACTGCAGAGCTGCCAATGAACGTGGGGGTTCACGAGCCGTGAGCCCGATCAGGATCGTACTCGCAGACGACCACCATATCGTGAGGCAGGGGGTCATGGCGCTCTTGCGGGGCGAGCCCGACTTCTCTGTCGTCGGAGAAGCGAGCGACGGCATAAGCGTCGTGGCCATGGCGGGTCAGCTGAAGCCAGACATATTGGTTCTCGACCTGATGATGCCCGGCCTCAACGGACTGGAGGTCACCCGCAGGATCTCGAAGGTCTCCCCCAACACGCGGGTGGTGATCCTCTCCATGTACATGAACGAGCCTTACGTCATAGAAGCCCTCCGCAACGGGGCATACGCGTATATTCTCAAAGAGTCGAGCATAGCAGATCTGATAAAGGCGATACGCGAGGTCGTGGCTGGTCGCCACTACCTCGGCCCCCCGCTGTCGGAAAGGGCGATAGAGGCTTACCTGGAGAAGGCAAAGGGGACTGCCCTGGACCTGTACGACACGCTGACGACCCGCGAGAAAGAGGTCTTCCAGCTCGCGGCGGAAGGATACGGTAACGCAGAAATCGCCTCGAGGCTCTTCATCAGCACGAGGACAGCGGAGACTCATAAGGCAAACATGATGAGAAAGCTTGGGCTGCACAGCCAGACCGACCTGATCAAGTACGCCCTGAAAAAAGGGCTTCTGCCCCAGGAGGGATGATCCGGTCCGCGTGCGATATTTCGGAGGCGGCTCCCTGAACAACGCTGGTGCTAACGCCTTAGGGCGAAAGGAGGAATATGAAGATCAAAGCCGCAATAGTGCGTAAGAAAGGAGGTCCTTTCATCATTGAAGAGATAGACCTGGATGAGCCGAGGGCGGACGAGGTGCTCGTCCGCGTCGTGGCGTCCGGGCTTTGCCACACCGACCTCGCCGCGAGGGATCAACACCTGCCCATGCCCCACGAGGGGGTCTTCGGCCACGAAGGCGCGGGTGTGGTGGAGAAGGTGGGATCGAGCGTGAAGAACGTGCAGCCGGGCGATCATGTGGTGATGAGCTTCCTCTACTGCGGGGTTTGCCCGACATGCAAGAAAGGCACCCCCGGCCGTTGCGCGAACTTCCACCCCCTAAACTTCTCAGGGGCGCGGGCCGATGGCTCAATCACCATGCACAAGGGAAGAGAGAAGATTCGCGGCTCCTTCTTCGGCCAATCGTCCTTTGCCAGTCACGCACTGGCCACGGACCGCAACGTGGTGAAGGTACCCAAGGATATGCCCCTCGAAATACTGGGCCCCTTCGGGTGCGGCATACAGACCGGGGCGGGAGGGGTAATCAACTCCCTCAAGGCACGTCCTGGCAGCTCCATCGCCGTTTTCGGGGCAGGCTCAGTCGGAGTGAGTGCCATCCTCGGGGCCATCGTCTCCGGGTGTACGACTATCATCGCAGCAGACGTCCACGCAGGGCGTCTCAAGGGTGCCAAGGGTTTTGGGGCGACCCATGCAATCAACTCGACCCACAAGGATCCTGTGGAGGAAATCCGGAAGATCACCGGCGGCGGAGTGGACTACTCCCTGGAGTGTACGGGCATCCCGAGGGTCCTGCGGCAGGCGGTCGATGCCCTGGCAGTCGGAGGCACCGCAGGATTGATCGGGTCGGCGCCTCCAGGTGTCGAGGTAGGGCTCGAAATGGAGACCCTTCTCAACGGCCGCACGGTACTGGGGATCGTGGAGGGAGACTGCGTATCGAGCATCTTCATCCCCCAGCTCCTAGAGCTTTACAAGGCAGGCCGTTTTCCCTTCAACCGGATGATGAAGTCGTATCCCTTCGAGCAGATAAACCAAGCGGCCGAGGACTCGGAGAAAGGGAAAACGTTGAAAGCGATCCTCCGTTTTTGAAGTTGGAAGAGGCAAGGGTGAAGCGTGGTTTTGCGTCCCTTCCTCATCTATGCGTCCCTTACCATCGAGGAGAGGAAAGATTATGGCGCTGTTCTATCGAAGATTGCCGCGATTCGAGTATGTTTCTCCAAAGACCTTGGAAGAGGTCGTCACGTTTCTGTCAGACCATGGGGACGGAGCCAGGCTCCTGGCCGGCGGCACGGACCTTCTTCCCCAGCTGAAGGGCAGGGAGATCACCGCCCGATACGTGGTCGACCTCAAGGCCATACCGGGGCTCGATACCATCCTCTATGACGACCTGCAAGGCTTGAGAATGGGGGCCCTGGCCACGATCAGCGCCATCGCCCGGGTCCCCCTCGTCAGGGATAACTTCCCTATACTCGCTGAGGCGGCCTCTGTCATGGCCTCGCCCCAGGTGAGGAACATAGGGACCTTCGTCGGCAACATCTGCAATGGCGTCCCTTCCGCTGACAGCGCACCGGGCCTCCTCGCATTGGAGGCGAGCGTGCGAATCCTTGGGCCCCAGGGGGAGCGCATCGTGCCCATGGACGGGTTCTTCACCGGTCCCCGGAAGACCGTGCTCGCCAGCGACGAGGTCGTGGTCGAAATAAGGGTGCCCAAGCCTGCGGCAGGAACGCATGGGGTCTACCTGAAGCTCTCGCCCCGCCATTCCATGGACCTTGCCGTCGTGGGGGTGGCTGTGGCGGGTCTCGAGAAGGAAGGTGTGTGCCGGGACGTCAAGATAGGTCTCGGCGCAGTGGCGCCAACCCCCATCAGGGCGCCCTTGGCGGAAGCCATGCTCAAGGGCAAGCGCATCACACCGGAGTTGATCGACGAGGCGGCCCGCCATACGATCACGCAGTGCAGCCCCATAGACGATCACAGGGCCTCGCAGGAATACCGGTGCGACATGGTCTATGTCATGACGAGGCGGGCGCTCACGCAGGTGCTCCTCCAGGGGGGAAAGTGACTATGGAAGAGATACGGTTAACGGTGAACGGAAAAGAGGAGGAGCTGCGTGTCAAGCCGTGGGCGACCCTTCTCGACGCCTTGCGGGAGGAGCTCGGGCTGACAGGCACGAAGGAAGGGTGCGGGCTGGGCGAGTGCGGGGCCTGTACAGTGCTCATGGCAGGCATGCCGGTCAACGCGTGCCTCGTGCTGGCCATGGAGGCGAACGGGAA
>CAYZAF010000033.1:0-23105 GCA_964476435.1 uncultured Syntrophaceae bacterium | reverse complement strand
CTCGATAGCTCACCGAGCACGAGGAGGCAGTGATCGCTTAGACTATTGACGACCCTCGCATATCCTCCTGACGCGCGGTATATCCTTTCTACCGCATCCTCGTCGAACCTGACCTGGCCGCGTGAGCCCGCCGTGGCCAGACGGTGCATGATGTAAGGGCCTACCTCCGGCAGCGTAAGGGGTTGAAGACAATGGGTCATCGTGACACGGCGGCGGAGATGTCGCATCCGGCGATCGACGAGCCTTGCCACCAGCTCCTGCTGGGCGAAAAGCACCACGCGAAGAGACTTGCCCGCCGTACCATCTGTATCAGACAGCGTTGCGAGGAGATCGAGAAGATTGTCGGACAAAAGCTGTGCCTCGTCTATGGCGAGCACCGATTGCCTGCCCTTTCCTTCTTCCGCCGTGACGAGCGATCTCAATGCCTCAACCATGTCAGTCTGCGTCGCGTGGGAACGGGGGGTGATGTCGAATGCCCGAAGCACCTCGGCAAGGAACTCTTTCACGCTCATCATGGGGTTGAGAACGAGGCCGGCGTTGTATGCTTTTCCGTTGAGGCCTTCGAGGAAGCGTCTGCAGAGGAGCGTTTTCCCCGTTCCCACGTCGCCGTAGATCAGGGCAAAGCCCGGCTGGCGGCGTAGGAAAGCCTCAAGTCCGCGCAACGCTTCTGAATGCGTTTGGGAATCGAAGTAGAAGGCCGGATCAGGCGTAAGGCAAAAGGGCCTCCTTCTCAGCGCAAGATGCGCGAGATAAGGGGCCCGCAGAAGAATATCCTGCAATTCTGTCGTGTCCATGGGAATACAAATACCAATATATAACAAAATATACATACTTTCGCCTCTCCTTTCAAGAGGGAAAAGCGCTCTTCTCTCTTGCGATGCCATCGTGCCCTTGCCATACTCTCCATCTTTTTCCCTTGATATGGGCATGACAGATAGGGTATACGATTCGCTGATGGCGCAGAGCGACTTATCCGACGACGGCGGACGTGGAGGGGAGGGGGCTACCAGAGAGAGGAAGAAGAGGCCCGGGAGCGGCCTTGGAAGGTTTGCCGCAGTCGAGCTTCTGGCCATGGCGCTCATCCTTGGGATCGTCGCACTGGTGGCTTTCCACGGATTGCTGGGCACGAGGGGAGAAGGCGGCCGCATTGCGTCTGCTGTCTGGGCCGGCTTGAGGGGCTCAAATAGCCTGCTCTACGTCAAGTAGGCTTCCATGCCGTTTCTTCCGATTCTGCTCCTTTTCGTCCTCACCATCGCATACTTCTATCCCATCCTCTCGGCGGGCACTGTTTTCGTTGAAAGGGATCTGAGCACGTACTTTATTCCGCCGCGTATGCTGTGGGTGCGGCTCGTAAAGTCTCTTACCCCCCCTTTCTGGAACCCCCACAACTACTCCGGGGTTCCGCTTCTGGCAACACTTCAGCCCGGCGCTCTCTACCCGCCGCACGTGCTCTACCTTCTTTTGCCTTTCCCTATGGCGCTAGACTCCCTGATCGTGCTGCACTACTTCTTTGCGGGCCTCACCACGTATCTTTTGATCCGTCATTTCCATGCCTCTGCGGAGGCCGCCTTTACGGGGGCCGCGGCCTTCATGTTTTCGGGCTACCTCCTGTCGCTCAACAGCCTCCCTACCCATCTCTTTGCGGTTTCGTGGTTCCCTCTGGTCGTGCTCTCCTTCCTTAAGTACCTCGACACAGCGCGACTCCACCACCTCGTGCTCTCCTCCCTTTTCCTCTCCATGGAGTTCCTTGCAGGGGCCCCGGAGATTCCGATGGCGACAATACTCGCCCTGGCCCTGATAATGCTCTGCCCTTCCCCCCGGGGCAGCTTCAAGATCGTGCTTTTCCGCAGGTTTGCGGGTTTTTGCCTTCTGGGCCTCCTGTTCTTTCTCCTTTCCGCCGTCCAATTGGTCCCTTTCCTGGAATTGAGGTCTCTCAGCATAAGGCAGGGGGGCCTGAGCTTGAGAGAGGCAGGGCTCTGGTCGATGGGGTTCAAGGACTTCATCCAGTTCTTCGTCGATGACGCGTTCGGAGCCTTCCGAAATATGGACAGGTATTGGCAAAACCAGGCATGGCTGAAGACCATATACATGGGCATTATACCCTTTGCCCTCTCGATCTTCTACTTTCTTTCCAAAGACGGAAGGCGTCTTCTGTTCCTGGCCTTCATGCTCCTATCGTGCATCCTTGCCCTTGGCGGGAACCTGCCGCTCTTCCGGCTCCTCCACCATGTGCCGCCCTTCGACGCTATCCGCTATCCGGTGAAATTTGTCTTTCTCTTCGTCCTCTCCCTGTCGATCACGGCCGGCCTGGGCCTGGACAGGCTCAAGGCCGGAATCGATAAAGGCGACCGCAGCACGGGTATTGCCGTGCGGATACTCTTTTTCGTCGGATTAGTTTTCGCCGTTCTCTGGGGCTATGTGAGCGTCTTTCACGGCCACGCGTATCACCTCCTGGACTCAGCCGGCTTCAAGCCTACCCTGTACAATGCGGTGGAGGACAATCTGCACAACATAAGGCGGTTCCTTTTTTTCTCCTTCCTCTGCTGCACGCTCCTCCTCCTCTTTTTCAGGACCCGTCGTCCAGAGTTTTCCTTTCTGGTGGTCATCGTCCTCGTCATGGACCTCTTTCTTGCCAACTTCGGCTACTATTATGCGGTCCCGTGGCGCACGTACATTTCCCGGCCCACCCTTGCAGAAACCCTCTGTGCAGGCACGCCTCCCGGCAGATACTACCTCACCGCGGAGACGAGCGAGGAGTTTTACGCCTTTCCCTATAACCGTGCCAGCGTGGCGCCGGCCTACGCGCCGCTCTTCGGTCTGTACTCCATCGAGGGATCGGAGGTGATGAAAGTGGCTCACGAGGATGTCTTTCGGGGCCTGATCAAGGACTCCCCTTCTATCGAAGGGGCTGCAAGGCTCCTGGGGGCAGCCGGCGTCCGATACGTGATCTCCCTGCGAAGGACCACTGACAGGCGTTTCACTCTCATACGGGCGATTGACGCTGAGTGCGTGAAGGTGGCGAACCGGACAGACCAGTTAAGACTCTATCTGTACGAATACAGGGGCTATCCCGGTCGGGTATTCCTTGCAGGGAGAGGGCGGTTTCTCGCGTCAGACAGAAGCGTAGCCGAAACCTTGAGCCGGAAGGACGTGGACGTGCAAAAGGAGTTGATCCTGTACGGCCGGGAGCGGTCCGTGGAAGGAAGGGGACCGCTCAAGGGAGAGGCCTCCCTTGTCTCTTACGGGCCGGACCGCGTCGAGATCCGATACGACGCAAATCGGGATTGTTTTCTCTATCTCAGCGACACCTACTACCCGGGCTGGAGGGCATACGTGGACGGAAGAGAGACGCCCATCTATCGCGCGAATCTCGCCTTCAGGGCCATCGAGGCCCCGAAGGGGAGGCACCGGGTGGTTTTCACGTACGTCCCTTACTCTTTTTACGCGGGCCTCGTACTCACCCTCTCGGGCATCTGCCTCTGCCTGCTGCTCCTGAAAAGGGGGAAGTCCCACCCTTCGTCCCCGTGATGTTTTATCAGCCCCCAAGGCTTCGCAGCCACGCCCTCCATTTTCAGCGGCGCGCCCCCCCTTTACTTCCTTGGGGGGGACTAAGGGGCGTCTATCCTCGGTGAGTGGTCCGTGTCGAGGCGTGGCTATAGGCGATCCAGCGGCTGGCCATTGCCTTCGCTGGGCGCCCGGCGCAGTGCCGCCGAGTACCCGGCGATCTTCACCCAATATACTATCCAGCAGATGATTGCCACGAGAGTTGCAGCGACGGCGAGGTGGGGAATGATTGTCGCTGCGAACAGAACGCACATGGCAAGGCCGACGCCCCGTCCTGGCGTAGGGTCCGCGCCAATATTTCTTTTCACGAACTCCCTGTGCAATGACTTTGATATTGCCGTGACGACGAAGAAGTGCCATATCATGTTGAAAAAAGGGATGAGAAGAAGCCAAACCAGTCCCGGCTCCATACTGCGGGAATCGCGGGAGCATAAGGATAGCGTCTTATGCAGCGTGAGCAGATAGAATACCCCGGGGACTATGACGATGAGGGGTAGGAGCATCATGTGGGGAAACCCGAATCCGAACATTTTTCCACCTCAATCGATTTCGATGTGAGCATCCTTTGCTACCTGTCGCTGGGTATTCTTTTCCATATTATGGCTGCACACAGGGTTGCGTCAATAGCTAATTGCGAAAAACCTCCTGTCTTCAGCGTTGCGATGAGCGGCAGGGCTGAACGAGGGGCAAAAGGGGGGGATCGCTCAATGAAGGCTCTCCTTCACATCTACTTCGCAATTTAAGGGTGAGAAGTGAGAAAAGTGAGCCTACGTGCGGGCTTAAGGCCCTTCGTCCCGGTGATGTTTTATCACTCTGCCTTCCACCATGAATATCACATCTTCCCCTATATTGGTGGATAAGTCGGCGATGCGCTCGAGGTTGCGGGAGATGTTGAGGAGGTGGAGGCCCCGCTCTATGGTGGACGGGTCGGCCGTCATGTAGGTGATCAGCTCCCTCAAAACCTGTTCTTCACATCCGTCCACGATATTGTCCCGCTCGCACACACTCTTCGCCAGAGCGGCATCCTCGTGCAAGAAAGAGAGAAGGCTGTCCCGCACCATGCCGTTCGCCTCCTCCGCCATTCTCGGGATGTCGAGAAGCGGCTTCACCTGAGGCCTCTCTATGAGGATGAGGGCATCCTCGGCAATGTTCACCGCATGGTCTGCCATCCTTTCGAGATCGTTGTTCATGCGCAGCGCCATGAGGATGGTTCTTAAGTCCTTGGCTCTCGGGGTGAACTGGGCAATCGTGTAGATGCAAAGCTCGTCGAGCGTGATCTCCCAGTCGTTGGCCCTCGGCTCGTCTTTCTCTATGACATCCAGCAGCAACTGCCTCCGGTTCTTGAGGAGGCCCTCGACGCTGTGCTCGATCATGCTCCGGACAAGGGCGGAGAACTCCGTAAGCTCCCGCTTCAGATCTACCATTTTCTCTTCGAGCACCTGGCTACCCTCCTATCCGAATTTGCCGGTCAGATACTGCTCGGTCCGCTTATCCCTGGGCACGGTAAACACCTTTTCGGTCGGTCCGAATTCCACCAGCTCGCCCAGGTAGAGGAAGGCGGTGAAATCGGAAATGCGGGCCGCCTGGGGAATGTTATGGGTAACCTGGATTATAGTAACGCTGTTCTTCAGCTCGACGACCAGCTCTTCTATGTGGGCCGTAGCCTTTGGGTCGAGGGCGGACGTGGGTTCGTCGAGGAGGAGTATCTCCGGGTACATGGCCAGGGCCCTGGCTATGCAGAGGCGCTGCTGCTGGCCGCCAGAGAGGAAGGTGCCTTTTCTGTGGAGAGAGTTCTTCACTTCGGCCCAGAGGGCCGCCTTCTGGAGAGACTCCTCCACGATGCGGTCCTTGTCTGCTTTCGTGATAGCTATGCCGTTGAGGTTGTACCCAGCGACCACGTTGTCGTAGATGCTCATGGTGGGGAAAGGATTCGGTCTCTGGAACACCATGCCGATCTTTCTCCTCACGATGATCGCATCCATATCGTAGATGTTCTCGTTGTCGAGAAGGATCTTGCCCGAGGAGGTGGCGCCCGGTACCAGCTCGTGCATCCTGTTGATGCACCGGATGAAGGTGGTCTTGCCGCACCCGGACGGACCCATGATCGCCGTTATCTTGTTCCGCTCGATGGAAAGGTTAATGCTCCTTACCACTTCGTTGTCTTCAAAGCCGGCGCCGAAGTCATCGGTTCTCAGAACTGTACTTTCCATCTCCTCGTCACCATTTTCGCAATGAGATTTAGGGAAAGGATGAAGACAATCAAGACGAAGCAGGCTCCCCACGCGAGGGCGTGCAAGTCAGGGTAAGGGCTCGTGGCGTAGTTGAAGACAAGGAGCGGCAGGGAGCTCACGGGCTTGAATATATTGGTGCTCATGAAGGGGCTGCCAAAGGCGGTAAAGAGCAGAGGCGCCGTCTCCCCGGCAATCCTCGCAACGCCAAGAATGATGCCCGTCACTATGCCGCTTAGGCCTGCGGGGAGCACCACCTTGAGGATTGTCCGGGGGTAGGGGACGCCGAGGGCAAGGGAAGCCTCCTTCAGGGTGTCGGGAATGAGCTTGAGGGTCTCTTCGGTAGACATCACGATCACGGGAAGCATCATGATGGCGAGAGCCACTCCCCCGGAAAGAGCGGAGAAAGTTCCCACGGGCACCACGATCCAGATGTACGCGATGATGCCGATGACGATCGAGGGAATGCCCTGGAGTATTTCCAGGGAAAGCCTGGAGAAATAGGGGAATCTTCCCCTTTTGTATTCCGAGAGGTAAATGCCGATCAGGGTGCCGATGGGTATGGAGATGATGGAGGCGATGACAATGAGAATCACCGTTCCCACGATGGCGTTGGATATGCCTCCGCCCGCTTCGCCCATGGGTTTTGGAAGGCTCAGGAGAAAGCCCCAGTTGATGACGGAGATGCCGTTCCTCACGATGAAATAGAGGATGAAGAACATGGGAAGGATGATGATGCACGAAAGGCAGATCACGAGCGCCTTGAACAGCCTGTCCACAAGTATTCTCTTGTACACTGACCTTTCCTTCATGTCTATCTCTCCACGCTCATCCTGATGATGATGATCTTTCCGATGATGTTGATGATAGCGGTTACCACGAAGAGCACGAGGGCAACCTCCACAAGGCTCGCCAGATAGACCTTACCAGTGGCTTCGGTAAACTCGTTGGCAATGATGCTCGCCATTGTGTTTGCCGGAGCGAAAATACTCTTTGGGAGCATGTTGGAATTGCCTATCACCATGGTCACGGCCATAGTCTCGCCGAGGGCCCTGCCGAGAGAAAGGAGAACGCCTGCCAGAATGCCGGAGCGCGCGTACGGAAGGATGACCTTCCTGATCACCTCGAACCTCGTAGCACCGAGGGAGAGGGCAGCTTCCTTGAGATCGGCCGGCACGAGGCTTATCACCTCCCTCCCGAGGGAGGCTGAGTAAGGGATGATCATTATTGACAGGATGAGGGCGGCGGTGAGGATGCCGACACCGTAGGGGGCCACGTGGATGCGCATCTCCACGTAACGGACTGCGGGCACGAGAAAGGCCAGCCCCCAGAATCCATAGATGACCGAAGGGATGCCGGCGAGCAGCTCTACGACGCCCTTGATAACGGAAGAGACGGCGCCTGTCCGGGAGTACTCGCCGAGAAAGATGGAAACGGCGAGGGAAAAGAAGATGGCAATGAGGAGGGCGAGGAGCGACGTGAGGAGCGTGCCCGCGAGAAAGGGCAGCGAGCCGAACTGGCCGGCAACGGGGTCCCAGACTCTGTTCACGAGAAAAGAGAGTCCGATCTGCTTGATGGCGGGAATTGACGCTGCAATGAGAGAGAGGAGGATGGCAAGGAGCAGAACGATTGCGAATATCCCCGAGAGATAGAGGAGCTTCCTGAAAGACGGTTCGGACAGTATTGGCCTTGACCTCAAGAGCCCGTCGGCGCTCGTCCCCACGAATGCCTTACGGGCCAGGCCCTGAATATTGCCTGGGTGCGCGTGCCCTATCCTTCCCGCCAATTCCTCCTCGCCGTACCCTTCCATCCCTGATGCGCCCTCTCTAATCCATTCTCCGGGACTTTTTTCTCCCTTTATACCGTATCTTCCCTCCAGGGCCTCTTTGCGAAAGCCATCTATCTCAATAAACCCCTGCCGTCATACGTGACGGACCGCACGAGGGCCTCAGCTTTTGCCCCAGCACCCTTCGAGAGGGGCACGTACTCCATGGGCTCAGCGTATTTCTGCCCTTCGTGGGTCATCCACCAGAAGAGCCTCACGAGCTCCCTTGCCTTTGCCTCGGCACGATTCTGATAGGCCTGTTCCTTGTAAGCGAGGACCCATGTGAAGCCGGCCAGGGGATACCCTTCAGGAGCCTCCGTATCCGTCAGGCTCACCATCATGTCGGAGGGGAGGTCGATGCTCATGGCTGCGCTCGTCGAAGCGATGGACGGCCTCACGAATCTGCCCTTCCTGTTCTTCACAGAGCCAAAGGCCATGTTGCTGCGCAGGGCATACGCCAGCTCCACATATCCCACACTGCCCGGCGTCTGCCTCACCAGTCCTGCCACGCCGGTATTTCCCTTCGCCCCAAGACCAGTCGGCCAGTTGAGGGCAGTTCCTCTGCCGACTGCGGCGTGCCAATCCCTGCTCACCTTGCTCAGGTAGTCGCTGAAGATGAAGGTTGTGCCGCTGCCGTCAGATCGGTGGATCACGGTAAGGGGAAGGTCGGGAATGGGCACCCCCTGATTCGACGAGACGATTCTAGGGTCGTTCCATTTCCGCACCCTGCCCAGGTAGATGTCCGCAACAGCGTCGGGAGTCAGTCTGACCTCGGGGTTGCCGGGGAGGTTGTAGGCAATGACGATTGCACCCGCGCAGATGGGAACGTGGATCACGGATGCGCCTGCCGCCTTCAAGTCCTCTTCGCCCATCACCACGTCGGAACCCCCGAAATCGACCGTCTTGTTGATGAGCTGCCGTATGCCGCCCCCGGAGCCGATGGCTTGATAATTCACCTTCACCCCGTACTCTTTCCCGTAGATGTCAAACATCTTTGAATAGAGCAGGAAGGGGAAAGACGCCCCTGCGCCCAGGATCTCCTGCTCCTGGCCGAAGGAAGGGGATACGAGACCGGAGAGCGCTATGAGCACAAAGAGAAACTGCCTGAAGCGACCCATCTTGCGCCCCCTTTGAGATTGTCCACTAATCGCATTATCTTACCGGTGAAAGGTTAAGCAAGCGTGTAGTATGTGTTAAGATTATGTTAATTCCCTTGGAACAGGCCGCGAAAAGCCCTCTCGCGGCAATGACCTTTAAGCTAAAATTGCCCGCAAACGATGGGTTTTTCAGAAGCCACACCTAATATAATTCCCCCGGGCAGCTATTGAAGGAAGGGCCTATGCCCTCTTTTCCCCTAGTGTTCTGTCAAGCGACCATCGTCGCATGAGCGAAGGAATTGTCAGCCTGAAAGGCGGCACTGGCTTGAAGATAACACCCCCGTCCGCTTTCGAAGGCTATTCCTTCCGAAACGCTTGCGCCTCCGGTGCTGACCGGTCTAGACGCAAGACTCGCTCACGCACCGATTGCGAAGCCACCCGCGGCGCCTAGGTCTGGTCTGCCGCGGGTTCCTGCCCTTTGATTCTCCTGTGTGATACTCCGCAAACAGGAACGCCCTACCGTAGGGATTTGCCTCGGTATCAGGCGCGTGGATTATAGGCAAGCCCCGCACCTTATAGACGCGGGGCTTGCCTATTCATTCCTCGTACGCTCGTCTTTCGTGACGGGTACCCCAGCACCTTTAGGCGATGCGAATCGAGAAGGAACAGCCTTTTAGCGGACGGAAACGTCATTCTGTCTTTACTTAACCCACATGACATGGGGATAAAGGGCGTGTTACCCGTTGGCGACTTCGTGCAATGCGACCCGCGGAAGTAGAATGCCCCTCACCCGCGGGTGCGTGAGCCTTCATCTGGTCGGAACGCTCGCGACGTTTTGGTCGAGGTAGAGACCCCCCGGAAGGAAAAGAAGGGGTGGGGAGAACTTCACGGCCCCTTCTTTTCGCGAAGGGGGCGGGAACTCTCGACGAAAGAAGGCGCGATAGGCAATTCTAGCGGCTCGGCCTAGCACGAGGAGGTGACGGGTGACACGGCCTTAGAGCATAGCGCTAGACCGACATGACGCGTGTGACGCTAGACTAGAAATCAGACCGTACCTTGCAGAAGGCCTCGCATCTGCTTTTCTTTCGGGTCCGTGCCTTACCGGCCGCGCATCCCCAAGGGTACGGTACCGCCGGGCACGAATCACCACCCAATTTCAGCAGAATTCCTCTGACCTGCGCCCCCGAATCGCGCATCGTCCCCTTCGAGGCCCCCTCGATGTGGGAAGGGGAAAAAGGCCCCCGGGGGCGCTTTTTTTGTTTCCTTTTCGAGCAAGAGGTGGGGATGATCAGGAAAGGCAGCCAGGAGTAGGGAAAAAAGGAGCATCAAGAAAAAATTAAAAACCTTTAAAAAAAGCTTGACAAAGACAAAACCCCCCGGTATATTGGCAGTAAGTGGGAAGAAGTAGGAAAAAATGGGTTAGGGTGGGATAAGTGTTCTACGGCCAGTTCGAATACGCTATCGACGAAAAAGGGAGGCTCAGCGTACCGGCAAAATTCCGGGACGCCCTCCTTGCCCACGACAGTCCGTACCTTCTTCTCACGGCCCACCCTGATGGTTGTATTGTAGCCTATCCGCCGAAAGAATGGCAAGCGCGCCAGGAGCGGATCGAGGCCGCCGACGAAGACGTGAAGAATATGGGGGCAAACTGGCTGAGGATGTTCTATGCGCGCGCAACCGACTGCCCCATCGATAGACTGGGGAGAATCCTGGTGCCCCAATTGCTGAGAAGCCACGCGTCGATCCAGAAGAACGTCGTGATTGTCGGCATAAACAAGAAGATCGAGATCTGGAGCGAGGAAGCGTGGGCCGGAGTCGGGAAGAAGGCTGAAGAAGAAAAGGAACACCAGCCCTACATAGCTTCGCGATTCGGCCTTTGATGGAAGTAGCTCACACACCCGTCCTTCTCGACGCGGTGGTGAACTACTTGGTCGATGAAGATGACCTTCTCTTCGTGGACGCCACGATCGGGGGCGGCGGCCATGGATACCACTTGCTGGAAAGGTACCGCGGCCTGAGACTCGTGGGGATAGACGCCGACGAGGAGGCACTGGCCGTATCGGGGGAACGGCTTGCTCCGTTCAAGGGCAGGGTGATCTTGAGGAAAGGGAACTTCAGGGACCTCAAACGGATCTTGCACGGGGAATCGATCAACGAGATCGACGCCGTTCTTTTCGATCTCGGCATATCGATGTACCAGATGCGGGGTGACCGGGGCTTCAGCTTCGCCGATGAGGCGAAGCTCGATATGCGCATCGATCGCACTGAAGCGCTCACCGCCTTTGATGTGGTGAACAGGTATGACTACGAGGCCCTCACCAGGGTTATCAGGGAGTACGGAGAAGAGGGAGAAGCCCCGAGGATCGCCCGCGCCATAGTCAAGGCGCGAAAAGAAAAGGCCATAACCGTCTCCAGAGAACTGGGCGAGATCGTGGCACGGGCAAAACGGGGACGGGGCAGAATCCATCCCGCCACAAAGACATTCCAGGCCATACGCATAGAAGTAAACGACGAGCTCGCGAATATTGAGAGAGGACTGCACGATGCTGCCGATATGGTCCGGACGTCGGGAAAGATCGGCGTCATCACGTTTCACTCCCTCGAGGACCGGGTAGTGAAGACGTTCTTCAAGGAAAACCCCCGCCTCCGGCTTGCGACGAAGAAGCCGATCGTGCCCGGACGGGACGAGATCAGGTCAAACCGCAGGGCAAGGAGTGCAAAACTAAGAATAGCGGAGAGAGCATGATAACGAGGATCATGGATAGACCCGCTTACATTCAGGTGACGCGCGTGAGCGCAAGAAAACCGGTTTCCCCCTTCGTGGTGTCGCTGCTTTTGTTCCTTTGCGCGGCCCTGGCTCTCGTCTGCTTCTCCTTTGCCACCACAGCGAACGAAGACGCCAAGGCCCAATACATAGAGCGGCTCAAGAGGGAGAGACAGATCGTGGAAACGAACAAGTTGCTGAAGACTGAGCTCGCAGCAATCACCCAGAAGGGATACGTGGAGTTTGCAGCGCAAGAGAGACTGGGCCTCAAGCGGCCCGATGAGAAAGAGGTCGTGGTCGTGAGATGAGCAAGAAGTCCAAAAGAAGGGCTTTCTTTGTTTATGTGATCATATGTCTTCTCTATGTATTCGTTGGTGTTGGTCTTCCGGGAAAAATGAGCATGACAAGGATTTCGGCCGGGCAACCGATCCCGTCGAAAGGCACCATCTTACCCCTCCCGAACAGCAACACCGTCCCGAACATCTTCCCACCCCAAGGGGCTCCATCCTTGGCGAGTGTACCTCAAGCCGTGGCAGACGTAGCGGAAGACGTACAGGCGCCGGACGCCATCAAAGCGACGGCACCTTCCGCGGATGCGCAATCTCCCGATGCGCAATCTGCCATCGTGACACCGCCCGGGTTGGAGCCCTCCCTCCTTATTTCCGTTCCTGTCGTCTGCTATGCCCTTAGAGAAGGGTGGGTGGAGAAGGAGAGTTTGATTTTCGGCAAGAAGGATGCTTACAATAATATCGGGTGGAGAAAACCCATTGAAATCCTTAAGGATCATGACGAAGAAGGCATAAAGAATATCCTCACCACAATAGGGCAAAAAAGGGTAGTGGAGTTCATGAAGAAAGAGGGCATAGGCCTGAAAGCCGCTCTGAGCCCTGAGGATGTCATCCTGGGCAGGGGCTACACCGTGCAGAAGGAGAAGCTTATCGCCCTTTACGAGAAATATGCGGGGGAAGCAGGGGATGACCTTTTCCCCTTCTCCTCAGGCAGGTTTGGCATAGAGAAGGGACCCTCGGGGTTCCGGCTCATCAAGGGCAGAGGGGAGGGCAGAGACGCAGCCGGCAGCGCAGAGGAAGAGTGGATGATGCCTAACCTCGCCAATCTTCCCATGAGATCGGCTATCGAGAAGCTCTCGGCCCACACGTCGCGCATCCGCATTGTCGGCGGAGGACAGGTGCTGAACCAGACCCCCCGGCCCTTTGAGAGGCTTAAAGGGGAATCGGAATGCGTGATTCAAGGGAGAGCCGAGGAACCATGACGCTCAGGGAGCTTCTCATTGAAATGCCTGCCGCCACAGTCAGGGGAGGCGCATCCTGTCTGGAGCAGGAGGTAAGAGGGGTCACAAAGGACTCGAGAGAGATCCGCGAAGGATACGTTTTTTTTGCGACCGGATCGAGCAAGCCTTTTCTCGGGACGGCCCTAGAGCGGAAGGCCGCTGCGATTGTCTCGGACGAGCTGCTGCCCGGGAGTATTCCCTGTCTCGTGGTGACGGAGAACGTGCGGCTGCTCCTCGCGAGAATGGCTGCCCGATTCCATGGCTTCCCCTCCAGGGAGATGTCCGTGACAGGCGTAACCGGCACAAACGGGAAGACCACGGTAACCTACCTCATTGAGTCCATTGTTCGCGCATCAGAAGGGAGCCCGGGCATTGTCGGCACCATCTCATACCGGTACGACGGCCACGTGGTACAAGCCCCGAACACCACCCCCGAGTCAGCACAGATACAGGCGCTCCTGCGGGCCATGAAGGATGAGGGGGTAGACCATGTGGTGATGGAGGTCTCCTCCCACGCCCTGGATCAGGGCAGGGTTGAAGGGGTGGACTTCGACTGCGCCATCTTTACCAATCTTACCCACGACCATCTCGACTACCACGGCGATTTCGACCGCTACCGGCACGCAAAGTCCCTCCTCTTCCACCACTACCTCCGGCAGAGCGCCAAGGAGCGGAAATATGCGATCATCAACATGGATGATCCCAACGCCCCGCACTTCATACCAGGGTCGCCGGTGGAGACGCTCACGTACAGCACCCTCGTGTCTGCAGACGGCCGCCTCATATCGTACCATGAGGACATAAACGGTCTTTCCGTGGGTCTTTCCGTGAAAGGGAAAAAGCTCCTTCTCTCGAGTCCGCTTATCGGGCTTTTCAATGCCTCCAATATCCTCGCTGCGGTGCTCTTCGGTCTGACGAAAGGCTTTCCCCTCGACGTGATACAGAAAGGCGTAGAGACCTTGGAAGCGGTGCCAGGGCGGCTCCAGAGGGTGCCGGCCAACCGGCCGATCCACATCTTCGTCGACTACGCCCATACGCCGGACGCGTTGCGCAAGACCATGGAGACGCTCGACCGGGTCAGGTCAGGCAGACTGATCGTCGTCTTCGGGTGCGGCGGCGACAGGGACAGGACAAAGAGGCCCATCATGGGCAGGATCGCATCGGAGCTGGCGGACGTGGTGGTCATCACCTCGGACAACCCGAGGGGGGAAGAGCCCATGTCCATCATCGAGGAAATCAGGTCGGGCATCGGCGGCAACTCCGTGAGGGTCATCGAGAACAGAAGAAGCGCCATAGCAGAGGCCCTCGCCACGGCAAAAGAGCATGACGTGGTGCTCGTCGCCGGCAAAGGCCACGAAGAGTATCAGATCATCGGCAAGACCACCTATCCTTTCAGCGACAAGGCAGTGATCGAGGAGTGTCTCCGTGTGGCTCGTTGATGCCATCGCAAAGGCGGTCAAAGGCTCGCTCCACAGGGTCGAAAAGGGGGCGTTCTCCGCGATCTCCACGGATTCGAGGACCATAAGGGAGGGCGAGTTTTTCGTACCATTGAAAGGTCCTTTCTTCGACGGCCACCTCTTCGTGGAGGCGGCCTATGCACGCTCCGGCGGGGGAAGCCTCTGCGACAGGGAGAGGCCCGAGATTTTCGAGCGGGCCCAGGGTACCCTTGTCCTTGTCGACGACACCAACCAAGGCCTTCTCGACCTCGCCTCCTTCAAGAGGGGAGAGACCGCCGGTGAGTTTGTCGCCATTACGGGAAGCAACGGCAAGACGACGACGAAAGAACTCCTCGTCCACATGGTGGGCGATCTCTTCCCGCTCGCCTTCAACGAGAAGAACTACAATAACCAGGTGGGGGTAGCGAAGACCCTTCTGGCCATGGAGGAGAGCCCGAGGTACGGTGTCTTCGAGCTTGGCACGAACCACAAGGGGGAGATAGAGGTCCTAAGCCGCATGGTCCGGCCCCACATGTCCCTCATCACGAATATCAATCCTTCGCACCTGGAGGGGTTGTCCGACCTGGAGGGGGTCCGTGAAGAAAAGCTGAGCCTCTTCGAGACAACTTTGCCCGGGGGACGCATCTTCGTCAACGCGGACGACCCATCCCTCGCCTCTTACCGGCCGAAAGAAGGCCTGTCAATATCGACGTTCGGCGTAAGGTCGGAAGCGGACTTCATGCTCCGGGTGATGGAGGAGAGAGGCATCGAGGGGTTCGATGTGAGGCTCTTCTTTCCAGGGACGGAAGTACGGACCACGGTGCGCCTTCTCGGCCGCCATAACCTCTCCAATGTGCTCGCCGCCTCTGCCCTTGCCCATTCCATGGGCGTGCCAATAGCCAGACTGGCCGAGGCGATTCCTCAATTCCAACCTTACAAGGGACGCTTTAGGCCTGTGGAGTCTCGAAAAGGATTTGTGATCATAGACGATGCGTACAATGCCAATCCCGCTTCCATGCAGTGGGCCATCGAAACCCTTTCCACGCTCCCCTGCACCGGCAAAAGGATCGCTGTCCTCGGTGAGATGAGGGAGCTGGGGGAAAAGAAGGACGGGTACCATCGGGAGTTGGGACGCATGCTGAAGGCGAGCGCGCTCTCCCTCATCCTGCTCCTCGGCGAGGAGACTAAGATCACCTTCCATGAGATAGGCAACGGCCGGGCCAGGCATTTCGAGGACAAGGCGCGCCTCGTGGATTTCCTCTCGGGGAAGGTAGGCAAAGGAGACATTGTGCTGGTAAAGGGATCGAGGGCGCTCGGGATGGACGAGATAGTGGAGGCTTTAGTCTGATGCTGTATCACCTCATCTACCTTCTCCACGTCAGGGTGACCGCTTTCAACGTATTCCGGTACATAACGTTCCGGACCGTTCTGGCCATCCTCTCCGCGCTCATCATCAGTTTCTATCTTACCCCCAGGGCGATAAGGAAGTTCCAGGAATTGAAGATCAGGAACAACATACGGGAAGATGTGCCCGACCGGCACGAGACGAAGAAGCAAACCCCCACCATGGGCGGCTCCGTGATCCTCGTGGCCACCATTATTCCCACCCTGCTCTGGGCAGACCTGCGGAACGAATACGTGTGGCTCGTCACAGGGGTATTTGTCGTCTTCGGCATCATCGGATACCTGGATGACGTAAGGAAGCTCAAGGGGCTGAACGGCAAAGGCATGCCCGGCCGGACGAAGCTCCTTCTGGAGATCGCCGGTGCCCTCGCGGTGAGCGGTTTCATCTATGGGAAAGGCACGTTTGTGACGCAGCTCTCGATCCCTTTTTTCAAGAACGCCACGCCGGATCTCGGACTCTTCTATATCGCCGTCTGCGTGTTCATCATCGTGGGTGCCTCGAACGGCGTCAATCTGACGGACGGCCTCGACGGCCTCGCCATCGGTCCCGTTATCACGGTATGCGCAACCTTCCTGCTTTTCGCATACCTCGTGGGGAACGTTAAGTTCGCCCAGTACCTCCAAATCTTCTACGTGAAGGGGGCAGGAGAGCTGACCGTGCTCTGCGGCGCCATGCTGGGCGCTGGCATCGGTTTTCTCTGGTACAATGCGTACCCGGCAGAATTGTTCATGGGTGATACGGGCTCCCTCTCGCTGGGTGCGGCTCTTGGCACCATAGCCGTGATGATCAAGCAGGAGTTCCTGCTCGTCATCGTGGGCGGCATTTTCGTCATGGAGACCCTGTCCGTCATCATCCAGGTCCTTTCGTTCAAGTGGCGTGGAAAGAGGGTATTCAGGATGGCCCCCATACACCATCATTTCGAGCTGAAGGGCTGGAACGAAGAAAAGATCGTCGTACGGTTCTGGATCATCTCGGTGATCCTGGGCCTGATCGCCATGAGCACGCTCAAGCTGAGATAGCAAAGGGCTAAATAGCGTTGAAGAGAGACACAGAACGACTTAAATTGGCCGCCTCCCGTATTCCCGACAGGGTGCTCGTTGTCGGCCTCGGCGCAAGCGGCGTTTCGTGCGTCCGCTTCCTTGCGAGCCTTGGAAAGAGGGTGACCGTTACCGACATGAAAGGGGAAAGCGCTCTGGCGCCATCCCTCGAGGCCCTCGGGGCCACCCCTTACAAAGGCCGGTTCGGTGGGCATGACAGGCGGGATTTCCTCGAGCACGAGCTGATCGTTATCAGCCCAGGGATGAATACGGATCATCCGCTCCTCGACGAGGCCCGGAAAGGGGGAGCTAGAGTCATAGGGGAAGTCGAGCTCGCATCTACCTTCATCGATGAGCCGATCATAGCGATCACGGGGACGAACGGGAAAACGACGACGACCTCGCTCCTCGGTCACGTTTTTCAGGCAGCCTTCGACCCCGTCTTCGTTGGCGGGAACATAGGCGACCCCCTCATCAATTACGTGACGGCCGGCCTTCCGGCCCGCTATGTCATTGCCGAGATAAGCAGCTTCCAGCTGGAAACCATAGAGACCTTCAGACCCCGTACGTCCATCCTCCTCAACATCACCGAGGACCATCTCGACCGCTATGCCGCCTTTGCGGACTACGCGGCCGCCAAGATGAGGATATTCAGGAATCAGACGCCGGAGGATCAGGCGCTGCTCAGTACGGACGTATCCATCGGAAACGGGATCAAGGCGCGGCAATACTATTTTTCCACAAAGGACGGCCTGGAAGAGGGGGCGTTTGTCAAGGGGGAGATGCTCCACGTGCGTCTAGGAGGCGCGAGGTTCTCCTACAGAAGGGACCTCTCTCCCCTCGTGGGCGTCCATAATACTGAAAACCTGCTCTCGGTCCTTTTGACGAGCCATCTTTACGGCATTGACAGGAGCCTTATCGAGGAGAGGGTTGCTAGCTTCAAGGGGTTGGCCCACAGGATGGAATTCGTGCGTGAGATCAAGGGTGTAAGGTTCTACAACGATTCCAAAGCGACGAACGTGGACGCCACAAAGCGCGCCATTGAGAGCATGAAGGGAGATATCATCCTCATCGCCGGCGGCAGGGACAAGGGGGGAAGCTACAAGCCAGTTGCGGCCATGGCGGAAAGAATAAAAGGCCTCGTCCTCATAGGAGAGGCGGCCGGAAGGATCGAGGCTGAGCTGGGGCCTTACGTTCCGACATACGGAGAGGCGAGCCTGGACGCGGCAATCAGCCGGGCCTTTCGCATGGCCCGCCGGGGAGATTCGGTGCTCTTTTCCCCCATGTGCTCGAGCTTTGACATGTTCGAGAGTTACAGGGCAAGGGGTGATGCATTCAGGAAGATCGCGGAGGCCCTGTGAGGAAAGCGCTGGTCTTCGTCACCTCGTCCCTCTTCCTCTACTGTATCCTGCGGGACGTGACCCTCCTGAAGCTCCTCCTTTTGTGCGCGGCCATGGGTCTCGCTTACAGCATATCGAAGATCCCGTCAAGGTATCTTGCCGGGGCAAAATATCCACTCATAGGGCTCTCCCTTGTCGCGAGCGCGGCCCTTATCCTTTATCCGCAGGCCAGGTCCAATCTGTTGGCGGCTGCGGCCGCTGTGCTGCTGGCCTTTTACAGCATCGCCCTCTTTCTCGTCACATCGGCAGAAAAGGGCAAGAAGCTTCACATGGAAGTGGTGGGATTGTGCGTCCTCTACGGGGCGGCCTTTATCAATCTCTTCCTGACGCGCCACTCCGAACTGCTTCTCCCCCTTTCCATCTCCGTGCTCCTCTTCCTGTTCATTGCCGACAAGGCCCGGATCATGCCGTTCGTGGCGGGCTTCACGCTCATCTCCGTCATTTTCCTCGCGATCTCGGGCGTACCCATACTCGGCCCGGAGCCCTGGCCGAACACGGCGGAACGGTATGTGCTTCTGGCTGCGGCCTTTGCCCTCTTGCTCGTTGCCTTCGTGGGTTTCGTGAAGAGGCCCGACTTTGTCAGTATCCTCGCCTTTTTCGGTCTCCTCTACGTCTCCGTGGACCTCCTCATGTCTGTCGGGTTCAGGCTGAAGGGTATGCTCCTCCATCAGCCGGTGCTCGCGCTCGTCGTCGTGGGGCCCATCGTGGGGGTCGCCTTGAAGGGGGGAGGAGAGAGGCCATGAAGCTTCTCATAGCGGCAGGGGGCACGGGAGGCCACATATTCCCCGGCGTATCCGTGGCAGAGGCATTCGCTGCGGACAAGGGGAACGATGTCTTCTTTGCCGGCACGCCCTACGGGCTCGAGGAAAGGCTCATCCCATCCTACGGCTTCAGGCTCGTGAAGATCACCGCGAGGCCCTTTACCGGCCGGAGCCCTCAAGCCAAGGTCGGAACGCTCCTCGCCCTCATGAAAGGCGTGGTTCAGGCCCGCCGGGTTATCAAGTCTGAAAAGCCCGACGCGATCCTCGGGATGGGCGGCTTCGCATCAGTGCCGGTTGTTCTCGCAGGCCTCTATGAGAGGATCCCCTGTTTCATCCATGAGCAGAACGTTTATCCGGGAATGGCGAATAGACTCCTCGCGCGCAAGGCGCGTGCCACATTTATCAGCTTCGCCGAGACAGGGCAGTACCTCTCCAGCCGGCGCGTGATCCGCACAGGCAACCCTATCAGAAAGAGCATGCGGGGCAAGGCAGCGGATAAACCGGACTCCAACTTCAACATCTTCGTCTTCGGCGGGAGCAGGGGGGCCAGAGCGATCAACGACGCGGTCCTTGAGCTTCTCCCTTATCTCGAGGCTTACAGGCACACGGGCATCTACCACCAGGCCGGGGCCGATGATTTCAGCCGTGTCGCAGCGGGCTACGCAGGGTCGAACACGATCCACGAAGTCTTTCCCTTTACGAACGAAATGGAAAAGTACTACAATCTCGCAGACGTCGTCATTTCCAGGGCCGGGGCTTCTACCATCTTTGAACTCTCCTACTTTGGGAAGCCCGCTATCCTCGTTCCCTACCCTTACTCGGCAGGCGCTCACCAGTGGAAAAATGCGTCGGCCGTAGAAAACGCCGGGGGCGCCTATGTGGTGGGGAACAGCGAGGTCTCCGGCGAGAGGCTCTATACTGCCGCCACTCACCTGCGGGAGCATCCTGACGAGCTCGCGCGCATGAGGAAAGCCATCCGCTCGATTTACGTAGAAGACGCTGAGCTGAACGTCCTAAGGGGGATCCAAGAGGGTGTTTCATAAAATAAAGAAGATACATTTTGTCGGCATCGGCGGCATAGGGATGAGCGGGATCGCTGAAGTGCTCCTTACCCTCGGCTTTACGGTGACGGGATCAGACCTCAGGGAATCAGACATCACCGCAAGGCTGAAGGAGCTGGGCGCGCACATCACCTATGGACACCGGTCGGAGAACGTGCAGGATGTCCACGTGGTCGTCGTCTCCTCAGCGGTGAGACCGGACAACCCTGAGGTGCAGGAGGCAAGGCGGCGTCTCATACCCGTTATCCAAAGGGCAGAGATGCTTGCGGAACTGATGAGGATGAAATATAGCGTGGCTGTTGCAGGGGCGCACGGGAAGACGACCACCACCTCGCTTGTCGCCTCCATCCTGAGAAAAGCAGGGCTCGACCCCACGTGCGTGATCGGGGGTAGGCTCAACAGCCTCGGCAGCAACGCCAAGCTCGGATCGAGCCGGTATCTCGTGGCCGAGGCAGACGAAAGCGACGGCACATTCCTCTTGCTCTTTCCCACGGTTGCCGTTGTCACCAATATCGATCTGGAGCATCTCGACTTTTACAAGGGCATGGAAGAGATCAAGGCGGCCTTTCTTGCCTTCGTCAACAAGGTCCCCTTTTTCGGGCTCGTCATCCTCTGCGTCGACAACGAGAACCTCGCGAGTCTCGTTCCTTCCCTCAAGCGGAGGTACGTGACTTACGGCATAGCCGAAAAAGCCGATCTGAGGGCCGTCAACCTCCGGCACGAGGGCTTCAATACCCGGTTCGTTGTCCTGCACAAGGGCCAGGCGCTGGGGGAGGTCGTGCTTTCCACGCCCGGGGTCCATAATGTCGTCAACGCCCTTGCCGCCATAGCAGTCGGGCTTGAGCTCGACATCGACTTCGAAATCATGCGGGAGGCCCTCGAGGAGTTCTCTGGCATACACCGGAGGCTCGAGCTGAAATGGAGCAACGAGATAAAGCTCATCGATGACTATGGCCACCATCCCACGGAGATACGGGCGACGCTGTCAGCCATCAGGTCCGTATGGAAAGGCAGGACGATCGTCGCTTTTCAGCCGCACCGCTACACGAGAACGAAGGCCCTCCTCGATGAGTTCGTCACGTCTTTCAATGACGCCGACATCCTCATCGTGACGGAGATATACGCGGCTTCGGAAGAGCGCATCAACGGGATCAGCGGCAGGCTGTTTGCCGATAGGGTGCGCACCGGGGGTCACGGGAACGTCCAGTTCCTGGCCACGAAAGAGGAAGTGGTCGAGGCTGTCGCGGACCAGGCCCGTCCGGGGGACTTGGTCGTGACCCTGGGGGCGGGCGATATATACAAGGTGGGAGACGAACTGAAGGGGCTATGGAGCCGCAAGGCAGAAAAGGTATAAGGGGACGGATCGTCTTGGACGCGTCCATGAAGCGCTACACCTCTATGAGGGTGGGAGGACGGGTCCCTTATTTGATCTATCCCGAAGACGAGGGGGATGTGACCGCCTCTTTGGCGTGGCTTAGGGACAGGGACTGCCCTTTCCGCATCCTGGGGAACGGGACGAATATCATCGTTGCGGACGAAGGGATGGAGATAGGCGTTATTCGCTTGACCCACATCAGGCACCTGCGCTTCAGGCGAGTAGCTGGCTCGACCCTCGTGGACGCGGCAGGCGGTCTGCCCCTGGGCAGCGTGATCAGGGCATGTTGCGGCCGAGGCCTTTCGGGCCTTGAGAAGCTCTACGGCATCCCGGGGACTGTCGGCGGGGCGATCAAGATGAACGCCGGAAGCTTTGCCGCTTCCATTTCCGATTGTTTGAAATCAGTGCGTCTGGCAGAGCGCAACGGGACCGTGCGTACTGTAGAAAAGAAGGATCTGGAGTTCGGGTACAGGAGCTCCTCCATCGAGAAAGGGCAATCCGTCCTCGCCGCCGTTTTTGAATTGATGGACGGCGACCCGGCGAAGATAAGGGCTGAGGCAGAGCGCGTCTTCAGCCAGCGCATGGAGAAGCATCCCATGGAACTGCCATCGGCGGGATCCATCTTCAAGAACAAGAATGGCAACCCCAGCTGGAGGTACATAGACCAGGCGGGCTTGAGGGGTTTCAGGATCGGGGGTGCGTGCATATCCGAGAAACACCCTAATTTCATCGTCAACACAGGAAACGCGAAGGCATCCGACGTGGTGGGGCTGATCGATGCGGCAAAAAAGGGCGTCAAGGAGGCCTGCGGAATCATCCTCGAGGAGGAAGTGGAGTTGTGGGGGTTCCATGGAGCATAGGTCCGACCTGATGCAACAGCGCGTAGCGGTCCTCATGGGCGGTCTCTCTTCGGAGCGCGAGATATCGCTGAAAAGCGGGGAAGCCGTCGTGGCGGGCCTTGCGAGGAGCGGGTACCGGCCTGTTCCGATCGATGCCGACCGGAGTCTCTGTGAGTCATTGAAGAGGGAGCGGATAGAGGTGGCCTTTGTGGCGCTTCATGGCAGATGGGGTGAGGACGGCACTGTTCAGGGGCTCCTCGAGATGGCGGGCATACCATACACGGGTTCGGGCGTGCTCGCGTCCGCCCTCGCCATGGACAAGTGCATCGGCAAGGTGCTCCTCGGGGCCCTCGGCATCCCTACCCCCGGCTACAAGGTATGCGCGTCCCGGGACGACTGCTCTTTCCCCCTGCCGTTCGTGACAAAGCCGGCCCGTGAAGGTTCGAGCGTGGGCATATCGATCGTGCGGACGGACAAGGAGGTTGGCCCGGCCGTGGAAACCGCTTTCAAATACGGGCCAAAGGTCCTCGTCGAGGAATACGTGGAAGGCAGGGAGATCACGGTAGGGATTGTAAACGGCAATGCCCTGCCTGTCGTGGAGGTAAGGCCGAAGTCGGGCGTCTATGATTTCGCTTCCAAGTACACGAAAGGCATGACCGAATACCTCGTCCCGGCGGAGTTGAAAGGGGACATCGAGAGAGCGGCGCAAGAAGCAGCCTTGCGCATATGGCGTCATTTCGATCTTGCGGGATGCGCAAGGATAGACATGATCGTTGACCGAGAGGACATCCCCCAGGTGATCGACATCAACACCTCTCCCGGCATGACCGAGACGTCGCTCGTGCCAAAGGCGTGGGGGCATCTCGGCAAGACCTTCGATCAGTTGGTGGAGGAAATCCTGCAAGGAGCAGGTCTCAAGGCATGAAGCGCAGCCTGTATCTTCTTTTTCTGATCCCTGTCGGCCTTCTCTCGGTCCTGACAGTCATGTACATCTTTTCCCGCACCGAGCCCGTCTTTCTCCTCAA
>CAYZAF010000032.1:0-9608 GCA_964476435.1 uncultured Syntrophaceae bacterium | reverse complement strand
TGGAGGGGTCAATGGCCTCCCCCTTTGCCGCAACCTTTGCAACGAGCGCAAGCAAGAGCTTTTCCATCGTCTGCTCCTGCGTGCTATCCGATTCTGGCACACCGGCGCCATTGGCTGAGCTGTCGGAAGGCAGACTCTTTGTGTCTTCCATGGCGCTGCCTTTTCCCTCGGCCGGGCAGTATCCTGTGTTCTCAACCGCGCCACTGGTTCCTACATTTTCTTTCAGTGCCTGGAGGATGCTCCTCGTATCGGATGCGGCCAGGGCAGCGGAAAAGCCACCCAGGCTATCGGTGCTCGCATTGCTTTCTTTCTGCTGGCCTCCCTTGCTTGTTCCCTGGCTGGCTGCACCACCCGTTGCCAGGTTTAGGAGAGCAAAGAAAGATTCGACCCCCTTGGGGCACGGGGCAGCTGCCTTCCCTGTGCCGGAGGCTTTGAGGTCTGATGCAGAAGTACTGAGGAGCGTGGCCAGTATGTTTTGCACGAAGTTGCCGTAAACAAGAAGCGTGCCAACGCAAAAAACCGTTGAAAGACAACCGAAAACTGCGGGTTTTGCCACAAAGCGGGGGCATGGGGGGCGGAAAATAATTCCCAGGAGGGAACTATTTTTCCCAGGACTCTCTTTCCCTATTGTTTTTCGATCCGGAGGGCCAGATCATCCATCACTTTCTGTTCTCTTCTGTTTCGGGCCTTCTTGAAGGTCTGGAGGGCCTTGGCCTTCAGTTTTTCCAGGGTCTTCAACTCGATTTCGAGGGCCTGCAATTCATTCCTCACTGCGCTCACGCGGTCTTCCCGCTTTCGCTTCTCGTCACAAAGACTGGCTTTGGTCGCGTCGAGATAGGAGAGGTACCCCGTGAGGATCGAGAGCTCTCTGCCGGTGAGACAGCGGCTTATCAGCTGCCCATACGTGTCGGCAGTCTCTTCCTCCACTTTCTTGATGTCCTCTACGACTGCGGCCAGCGACGTAACTGCTGCCTCCAATTCCCTCTGCTTGTGTTCGAGGAGCTTTTCTTTGATTTCCAGAAGCCGGTCGAAGCGGAAGCTAGACATAGAAGAGGATTCTCATGCTGTCCACCGTCTCATCCAGGGTGGCCCGCTCGTCGCTATCCTGCTTGAGAAAGAGCTTGATCTTGTCTATCATGGAGATGGCATAGTCTATCTTCTTGTTGCTCCCCGAGACATAGGCCCCGATGTTTATGAGGTCTTCCGCCCTCTCGTATTCCGAGAGCACTTCCACTATCTTCGTCGAATAGTCTGTCTGCTCCTTCGGCACAATGTCCTTCATCAACCTGCTTACGCTCCTGAGCACGTCTACTGCAGGATAATGGTTTTCGTTCGCCAGCTTTCTGGAGAGGACTACGTGGCCGTCCAGGATAGACCTCGCCGAATCGGCTATGGGGTCGTCCAGGTCGTCCCCTTCCACAAGTACCGTGTATATGGCGGTCATGCTGCCCTCCCCATCGCCGTTCCCCGCCCTTTCGAGGAGTTTGGCGAGCGAGAAGAAGACACTCGGGGTGTAGCCTTTTGTCGTTGGCGGCTCGCCTATGGCGAGGCCTATCTCCCTCTGGGCCATGGCGAACCTCGTCAGGGAATCCATGAGCAAGAGTACGTCGTTTCCCTTGTCCCTGAAATACTCGGCAATGGCAATCGTAAGAAACGCAGCTCGCACCCTTATCAAGGGAGGCTGATCGGATGTGGCTACGATAACCACGGAGGTCTTGATCCCGTCCTGGAGGTCTTTCTCTATGAACTCCCTTACCTCCCTGCCCCGCTCTCCGATGAGGCCTATCACATTCACCTGCGCCTCGGTGTGCCTGGCTATCATGCCCAGAAGGACGCTCTTTCCGACACCGGACCCGGCAAAGATGCCCATCCTCTGCCCCTTGCCGCACGTGAGGAGGCTGTTGATGCTTCGCACCCCGAGATCGAGGGGTTCCGTGATGCGCTTTTTTTTCATGGGGTTGATCGTGTCGCGGTGGATCGGGATCGGTTCGCTGCAAAAAATGGGTCCCTTGCCGTCCATCGGCTTCCCCAGCCCGTCTATGACGCGGCCGAGGAGGTCGTCCCCCGCAAGGATGCTCGCCGTCCTCTTTTTCGAGAGTATGCGCGACCCCACGCCGATTCCCCGCAGGTCCCCGAGGGGCATGAGTAGCGTTCTTCCGTCCCGGAAGCCGACAACCTCACCGTGAATGGGAGCATCATCGTCGAGGGGGTAGATCAGCGCGGAATCGCCTACCGAGGCGAGTGGTCCTTTGCCTTCGACGACGTAGCCAACTACCTGGTTTACCCTTCCATATATCCGGTAAGGATAGAAGCCCCTGAGGAATTCCCTCAAAGCCGCCTCTTTCTCCTCATTCTGTATCATGGTACCCTACCAGGGCATCCTTCAACTCCTCTATCTGGGTCCTGATCCTTCCATCAATGTCACCCATGTTCGTCTCTATGACAAAACCCGGCTCCTTCAGCGTGTCGTCGGCCACTATCCTGAGATGGTTCGAAGCAAGGCCCTCCACGTACTTCACATCTTCCGTCCTCACACGGATAACCAGCTCACCCCTGTCCTCGCAGGCCTCAAGGGCTTTCCTGATCATGGCAGCCAAGGTCTCTTTCTGATCCGTGCAGGTCCTTAAGACGAGGGCCTCGGCAAAGATCAGGGCAAGTTCCGTCGAAAGCCTCTCACACCTGCCTTTAAGCTCTTCTCTGAAAGAAACCACCTCGACGATCTGTTTCTCGAGCCTCTTTGCGATGGACTCCACCCTTCGCATCCCCATCTCGTAGCCCGCCTTCTCGCCCTGGGCGTACGCGTCCTCGAATTCTCTTCTGGACCGGACCTCAGGCGGCTCCGGAGGCTCGTGCTCCTCGGCCTCGGCTGTCTCAGGTGCTGCCTCTTCCGCATCTTGCGACCCCGCAGGGGGGAAGAGGGCGATGAATTGGGAGGTTAACCCCTCCTCTTCTTGCGATTCAAGGTCCTCAAAGGTGAAGGGGGTCGAGGGGCTAGACAAATTTCTCATTGCCTTTCGACAGGATGATTTTGCCTTCCGATTCAAGCTTCTTCGCGATCATCGCTATCTTCACCTGCGCTCTTTCGACGTCGGCCACCCGGACCGGTCCCATTGCATCCAGGTCTTCCTTCAGCATGGCACCGGCCCTCTCGGACATGTTGGCGAAGATCTTCTCCTTTATTCCGTCAGACGCCCCTTTGAGCGCAAGGGCAACGTCCTCCGAGGTGACCTCTTTGAGCAGCGTCTGCATGCCCTTGTCGTCGATCTTGATCAGGTCTTCAAAGGTGAACATGAGCTGTCTTATCCGTTCGGCAAGGCTAGGGTCTGCCTCCTCTATCTTGTCGAGGAGCTCCGACTCCAGTTTTCTATCCATCTGGTTGAGGATATTGGCAACGAGCTCGACGCCGCCTATCTGTCTGCCCTCTACCGAGCCAAACGACTCAAGCTGTTCTCTCAGGACGGTCTCCACTTCTTCGATGATCTTCTTGTCTACCTTCTCCAAATTCGCCATGCGCATGACGATCTCCCGATGGATCTTGTCGGGGAGATGGCCTATGAGATCACAGGCCTTTTTCACGCTCAATATCGACAGGACGAGGGCGATAGTCTGGGGATGCTCCCCCCGAAGGACGTTCGCCAATATCCTCGGGTCCGATGTTCTCAAGAACTCACCCGGCATGCCCTTCCGAGATTCCATGTTCCCGAGGAAGATCTCCGCCTTTTCGCTGCCAAGGCTTTTTTCTATAAGCGTTTTGAACTTTGATTCTCCGCCGACGACGTTTTGCTTCCTCCCGTCGACTCTGCTTATGAACTCCTCGTGCACCTTCGTGACAACCTCGTGCGGAACGAGGCGCAGTTTGGCTATCTCCTGGCCTACCGCCTCTATGTCCTCCTCTTCGAGGTCCTTGATGATCTCTTTCGAGAGTTCCTCGTCCATAGTGAGCAACAGGATGGCTGCCTTTCTGATGCCCGGAATGTCGGAGCTATTCTCCACTTATGGATTCTCCCTTACCCATTCGCGTATGACCGATCTCACGAGCGCCGGGTCCTTGAGCGCTTCCGTCATGGCGGTGTTAGCCTTTTCCACGCCCGGGAGCGCCGCGGCCTCGGGCTTGTCGTTTGCCTTTATGTAGACGTCCTTCACGTCCGGAAGCTGCAGAGGTGCCCCTTCCTTCTTCTGGAACATCCTGAAGAGAGGTCTCAGGAAGAAGAGGAATAGGCAGAGCACCACGACGAGATAGAAGAGATACTTGCCGAGGCTCACCGCGAGCTCTTTGTTCTCCGGGCTCCCAAGGAGGCTCTTCTCTTCGGGGACGGTCTCGACCTCGAAGGGCATGTTGAGGACCTCAATCTTGTCGCCCCTCTCTTCATTGAATCCCGCAGCCCGCAAGACGAGGTTCTTGATGTTGTCGAGCTCCTGCTGCGACCTCGGAATGTACTTGAGCTCTTCGCCCTTCTTTGACTTGACCTTTTCGTACTTTCCGTCTACGAGCACCGCGATTGATATGCGCTTTATGTCGCCGAAAGGCTCCACGATCTTCCTTACCGATTTACTCACCTCGTAATTTACATTCGAATCTTCCCTCTCGGTCTGGCTCAGGTTTTGATCTTCCGGCCTGGGAGGCCCCTGCTTGGCGCCCTTGGCAGCGGTTGCAGCTGCCAGGTTGGCCGCTACCCCTGGCACACCCCCGACCCGGCCACGAGTGTTCACAATTCTTTCCTTGCTCTTCTTCTCCGCCGAGACAGCGCTCTTGTCCGGCTGGTACTCCTCTTCCATCTTCTCGACCTTTCTCAGGTTGAGTTCAACGTTCGCCCTGACGATCGATCTCGAATTCTGCAGGAAGGTATCCAGCATCGACTGGACTGAATCTTCTATGGTCTTTTCTACGGTTCTTTGCAGCTCGTACTGTTGGCCCGAAAGCATCACGGCGGAGTCAGAATCACCGCTTTTGTGGAGGATCCTCCCAGACGAGTCTATGACCACCACATTCTCCGGCCGCAGGCCCTCCACGCTGCTCGCTACCAGGTTGACTACCCCGTCTACCTGCCCTTTAGACAGCATCCGGCCCTGTTTGAGCTTGAGAAAGACGGAAGCCGTCGCCTCCTTTTCCCTGTCGGTAAAAAGGGTCTTTTCAGGTATCGCTATATGGATGCGGGAGGCAGCGATCTCCGGCATCTGGTTAATGGTCCTTGTCAGCTCCCCCTGTATAGCCCTCTTGTAGTTTACGTTCTGCATGAATTCTGTCATGCCGTAGTTTGTCTTGTCGAACAACTCCAGCCCAACGCCGCTGCTGCCCGGGAGCGAGTTCTGGGATGCAAGGATCAGCCTTACGTCCGCGACCCTCTCTTTCGGAACCGATACGGTTGTACCGTTCATCCCGAGCTTATAAGGTATCTTCTGTTCCTTCAGCTTCGCCACTACCATGGAGGCGTCTTCAGTCGAGAGGCCGACGAAGAGCGGCTGATAGTCTTCTCTCTGAAGAAAAGAGAGGCCGATCACAGAGCCGCCTATGATGGCTACCACGACCATGAGATAGAGGTAGATCTTGCCTTTCGGTATGCTCTTCAGATAGGCCTTGATATTGTTGAGGAACGTATCCATCTGTTTTATACCTGCATCCTATTTTATACCTGCATCCTCATGATCTCCTCGTACGCATTGATGATCTTGTTCCTTATCTGCATCATGAGCTGAAAGCTCAGATCAGCCTTTTCGATGGCGATCATCGTATTATGGACATCCTGGCCCTGCATTCTCACAAGATTCTCCGTCTGTTGATTTGCCTCTTTCTCCAGCTCCCCGACCTTGTTGATCGATTCCTTCAAGGCATCCGAAAAGGAAGTGGTGGTCTTTTCTACCTTGGCAACTTCGCTCTTCGCGAAGTCATCGAATACGACCTTTTCTACCTTCATGGCTTCTCCTTACCCTGGGGTCATCCGGACCCCTCATCCGGTATGTCTTTCGTGAGTCCCCTTTCCCGGCCCTCGCATCGAGATGGGTGCCCTCAGAAGACGACCCGGAATCTACTTGCCAATGTCGAGGGTCTTTATGAACATGTCCTTGGCGCTGTTGACCACATTCAAGTTCGCCTCATACGACCTCGTTGCAGCTACCATGTCGCCCATCTCTTCCATGATGTTGACGTTGGGAAGGGTTACATAGCCGCTGGCATCTGCATCAGGATGAGAGGGATCGTAGGTTTGCTCGAACGGTTTGTCGCTTTCGACGACCTCATCGACCTTCACCCCTTCGAACCTCTCCTGGAGCAGCGAATTGAAGCTCCCATCGCCCGAAACATCCGTGGGGATGAAGACGACGTCCTTTTTCCTGTACGGCCCCCCCTCGTCGGTCCTCGTCGTCTGGGCATTCGCCATGTTAGTCGCGATCGCCTCCATCCTCGTCCTTTCAGCCTTGAGGCCGGAGGCGCTGATCTTCATTACGTCGAGTATGCCCATGGTACCTACCTCCCCTCGTTAATGACATACTTCAGCATGGAGAATTTCTTGTTCACCAATTGAACACAGGCATCGAACATCATATTGTTCTCCGTCAGCTTGACGATCTGATCCTCTATGTTGACGGTGTTCCGATCGAGGGCGTTCTCCCCCTCGGGAGGCTCCGACTCCTTGACGTCGATGCTGTGAATGTCATCATCGCTCTTGTCGAGCTCTGCCAGCACGTCAATGCTCTTCTCCCTGTAGCCGGGCGTCTCGACATTCGCAATATTGGAGGCCAGAACCCTGTGATAGTAAGCTCGTATGTCGAGCGCCTTTTCAAGAAGGCTTAACGTTCCACTCATCCGACCCTCCTTAGAGAACCGCCAAACCCAGTCCCCGATATTCTTTTATCTTGTTTCTCAATGTCCGAGCCGTTATTCCCAGGACCGATGCCGCCCTGGTCCTGTTGCCGTTCATCGACTTCAGGGCGTCGAGAATGAGCTTCATCTCCATTTCTTTCATGGAACCCACCGCGTCTCCTGACAGGGCAGCCACTGACTCTTTCTCCTCCTTTGGATCCTCCAGGTGGGTAACCTTGATTACCGTATAGTTGGATAGGATGCAGGCTCTGGCAATCGCATTCTCGAGCTCCCTCACGTTTCCCCTCCAGTTTCTTTGAAGGAGGAGATTCATGGCCTCTTTTTCGAGGCGCATATCCGTTCCGCGGGCGTATTTCTTGAGGAGGTGCTCCACCAGTTGAGGGATGTCCTCCCTCCTTTCCCTCAAGGGGGGCACCACGATGGGAAACACGTTGAGCCGATAGTAGAGGTCTTCCCGGAATTTCCCCTCGTCGACCAGCCTGTTGATGTTCCTGTTGGTCGTCGCAATTACTTTCACATCCACCTTCTTGGGGTATTTGGAGCCGATAACCTCAATCTCTCTCTCCTGAAGGACCCTCAGGAGCTTGGCCTGGAGCCTCAGATCCATCTCGGTAACCTCATCGAGGAGGATCGTCCCCTTGTCGGCAAGCTCGAACTTTCCAGGCTTTCTCGCGGCAGCCCCGGTAAAGGCTCCCTTCTCGTACCCGAACAGCTCGCTCTCCAGCAGGTTTTCAGGAAGGGCCGCGCAGTTTACCGCGACGAACGGCATGTCTCGCCGTTCCCCATTTTCATGGATGTAGCGGGAGACAAGTTCCTTTCCCACGCCGCTCTCGCCCGTGACAAAAACGGTCACATCAGACTTGGCCACTTGCTGCGCCCTCAGGAGCACCTCCTGCATGCTCCTCGACGCGCAGACAATTTTCCCGCTTTCCGAACCCAGAGCCCGTTGAACGACGCCGTAGAGTGCTTCCGTATCAAAGGGCTTCTGAATATAGTCGAATGCCCCTTCTTTCATGGCGTGGACTGCGTGCTGCACCGTGCCGTAAGCCGTCATGACGATGACGGGGAGGGAGCACTGCTCCTCTTTGATCCGGCCCAGGAGATCTATGCCGTTTATGTACGGCATCTTCACGTCCGTAATGACCAAGTCGTACGAAGACTTCTTCATGGACTCCAGGGCAATCTTTCCATCCTCGGCAGCTCCGACGCCGTAGCCCGCCTCGGCGAGCGCCTCGGCGAGCGCCGTGCGCATGTGATAGTCATCGTCAACTATGAGAATATTCCTCATCATCGTCCCTTCGGTAAGCAGACGGCAAAGGACGAGCCTTTGCCTTCCACCGATTCTACCTCTATATATCCGTCATGGGCCTTGACGATATTGTGAGCGATAAACAGGCCCAGTCCGACTCCCTTGTCCTTGGTCGTGAAAAATGGGTTAAAGATACTCCTCCTCGTCTCCTCGCTCATGCCTGCGCCTGTGTCGACAAAGACGGCTACCACATAGTTGCCCTCTTCTCTAATGTTGACCGTGATAACACCATTCCCAACGATGGCCTCAATGCCATTGCTGATGAGATTCATGAGGGCAAGCTTGATGAGATCCGGATCGAACAGAGAAACCTCGTCGTAGGAGCTGCCGAAGGTTACGTCTATCGCCCTTGTGCCGATGGAAACACTCATGAAATCGAGGGTCTCTTTGACGACCCTGGCAAGCACCTCTTCCCTCAAGACTATGGTCTTCGGCCTCGTGTACGACAGGAGATTCTCGATGATCCTGTCGATAGTGTTGACCCCGTAGATGACCGAATTGGCAAATCCTCTCTCCTTGTCGCCGACCTGGCCTTTGCACATCATGGACAGATAAAGTTTCATGCTTCCCAAGGGATTCTTTATCTCATGGGCGATTCTGGCTGCCATCTCTCCCATCGCCCTCAGTCTCTCATCCCTTTCGAAGCGCTCCTTCATCTTCTGTACCTCGGTAACATCCTCGAAGACGATAACCTCTTTCTTTTCGGCGCCGTTCGTCAGGTCGCTCTTGTGCCATCTGAAGTATCCCGCGGCGCCTCCCACCTCCCCTATTCTCCCCGGATCCTTGTGAAATCCGGCCGCCAATTCCGTCACGCCGAACCTTTCGGCCTCTCTGTTCGCAAAGACCGTCGATCCCTCACTGCAGACAACGACCCCAACGGGAAGGGAGTTGAGGATGTTGTATAAATACTCTCTTGACTTTTCCAGCTCCCTGTTCTTTTCGTTAATCTCCCTGTTCAGCTCGTTGATGCGGCTCTCGAGGCTCAGGTAATAGCTGGTCAGCGAGTCGGACGCCTTAACGAATTCATGGAATGCATTCCTGAGTAGCTGCGACTCGGCCATCTGCATGAGTCGGTACCGAAGCAAGATGCGTACCAAAGGCCGCGTAATGGCAATTTCCCGCTTTTGGGCAAAGGAGGGGGCTTAAGCCCAATGCGCTCCGGCGGGGGGAGGTTGTCACTCTTTTGACAGTTCACGAGGGTGCGGCTGAAAGGGTCGGCCCTGGCAAGGCCACAATCCGACCTCCTTTCCCGATGCTCATCCGGAACGGGGGAAATGAAGGGTGTCTAGGTTTTTTGGGGGTCTTTTCAGCCGATGAAACGAAAGGGGCCAATTTTCCGGCCTCTATTCACCTATTCCGAGGCGTTTCATCTTCTCTATGAGGGTAGTTCTGTTCATGCTCAATATCTGCGCCGCCTTGCTCTTTACTCCGTTAGTTTCATCGAGGGCCTTCAGAATCAAGGTCTGTTCGAATTCTGACACC
>CAYZAF010000031.1:0-2424 GCA_964476435.1 uncultured Syntrophaceae bacterium | reverse complement strand
CCTCTCAGCCCCTCTCTGCCGACGCAGAGGAGGTGGCAGAGGGACATCATCTCCTCCAATTCCTCACGGCCGACCTTGCACGACTCCATAAAGGTCGGGCTGACCTCAAGATTGAAGACCGTTGGTATCCCCATCTCCCGGCAGAGCATAGCAAGCTTGAGGGCTGGTTTCGCGGCGAACATGTCGGTGTAGAACACCTTCACGCCCTCGAGCATCTTAACGTCGACCTGCGACTCCGACAGACCGAGAAAGGCATCGCCGAGATTCGCAAATATCGAGCGGGATCCGCGGCTGTCCACGGCAACAAGGGTATGGAGACTGGTACCCCCTCGCTTGGTGAAGAGGTACTGAGTAGAAACACCCGCCCGGTCGAGATCGGCTCTGACTCCATCGCCGTACGGGTCATCACCGATTTGTGCCGAGACTGCGCAAGGGACGCCCATGGAAGTGAGGGTCACCAGGACATTGGAGCAACTCCCGCCCGGCAGCCACGCTTCTTCGCGGACAAAGGCGAATCCATCCTCTCCGGGCAGGTCTTCGCATCGGAGGACCAGGTCCATCGCGACCGCTCCCATTCCAAGCACATCAACAGCCATGACTGTTATCCTCCACATAAACGTGCTGATCCGGCTGCGGGCCGGAGCGCTTCATGTCGTTCGAACCAATCTTACGTCTTTTTCAGAACAGCGATTCTCGATCTATCGGGATCGCGCCAAAGCGCCGCGCCGCTTCTTTCATGGCGAGGATGTTCGGCAATGGTGTGTCGAGCGGTACGGTACAGCCCGAGCTGAGGACAAAGCCCTTCGGCGTATCGAAGGCCTTATCTATGCAGGCTTTCGCCGCCTCCGTGACCCCGGCAATCGTCCCATTCATGAGTACCTCCACAGGCGGCACGTTTCCCGTCAGACCCACGCGCCTTCCAACGGCCGTCTTGGCATCCTCCAGATCGATCGTGTTGTCGAGGCTCAGAAACGCCGCGCCCGTGTCGGCCATGTCCGACCAGATTGACCCCGTATGCCCACAGATGTGAAGGGTCGGCCCCTTTCCTGCCTTGCTTCTGACCCACTCGCAGATTCGACTGAGATAGGGTAGCGCGAACTCCCGAAAATGGCGAGGACTGATCACGTCTCCCGAGGCGAGGGGCTCGCCGATGCTGCAGGAGATGCCCCGGTCCCGGGCAGCGTCCATGTAACGCAAGACCGCATTTGTCGCCTTCTCAAGGAGGAGATGCGCAGATTCGGGGTTGATTACGAGGTCTCGCAGAAAATGGTCCGTCCCGCGTAACAGAGCTGCAGTCGTGAACGGGCCGCCGACCCCGGTGCTCACCTTCACTTCCTGTCCAATTGCACGGTCGATCCGCTCCAATGCCTCGAGGAAAAGGGGAAGTCTGCCGTCCCGTTCGAGGTCGAGCTCGCCGATACGATCCATGTCTTCGTATGATCTGATGGCAGGCTCCGCAAGCTGAGGTCTTTCCCAGTCGCTGAAGGCAAGGCGGGACCCCAGGGCCTCCGGCAACCCCAGAAGATCAGGACCTACGCTCACCGAATCGAGCCTGAGTTTCTTGAACACCTCTAAGGCACCCCCGACCATCAAATCGGATGAGTGGTGATACGCCGCAATAGAAACGCCCGTAAGCCGCGCGCCATACTCGCTGAGATGGCAGGTACAGGGAATCCGGTCGATCGGATCGCCTGAGCCAAATGCCTCCATCCGCTCTCTCGGTGTCATCTCGTCTTTCATCATGCCATTCATGCAGCCCTCGATAAACGACTCCAATAGTCTCTGTACCTGTTCATTTCGCGTTTCCCGTGAACATCATGCGGGCCAGATCGTCCGGCTCCGTTCCCGCAAGCGGGCCGCACCAGACGGGCCGACCCCCCTTCAAAACCAGGGCGCGGTCGGCGACGCGAAAGAGCTCCTGAAGATTGTGGGTCACCATGACGAGGGAGCGACCTCGGGCCTTCAGGTCCAGGATCAACTGGAGAATCTTCTCCTGTTCAAAGATTGCCATGCTCGCCGTCGGTTCGTCGAGCAGGATCACCTCGGGTTCGAAAAGGAGGCAACGGCAGATGGCGATGGCCTGCTGCTCGCCTCCGGAGAGATCCCGGACAGGTTTGTCGAGGTCGGGCAGGTCTATGCCCAAATCGCCGAGCAGCTTCGATGCGTCATAATACATGCGTCTCTTGTCGAGAAAAGGGAGAACGGTCCGCCGTCGTGGGAGAACGAGAAACCGCCCCATGTAGATGTTCTCCCACACGGTCAGGCTGCCGCACAGGGCGAGGTCCTGGTAGACCATCTCGATGCCGAGAGCCCGTGATTTGCGCGGCGAGTCGACGACAATCTTTTGGCCCCGGAGAAAGATCACCCCCCCATCCGCAGGGAAGACCCCCGCAAGGATCTTGAGCATGGTGGACTTACCGGCGC
>CAYZAF010000030.1:0-4537 GCA_964476435.1 uncultured Syntrophaceae bacterium | reverse complement strand
TGCGGGCGTCATGGTAGAATTTCTCTTCGATGGTCGTCGGCACGACCACCACCTTGTCCTTTCCGCCTTTCACCGGCCTGATCAACCTTGCGATGCGGATCTTGCGCGGAAACCCGTCCTTCTCCCGTTGCAGGTCCCTGTCTAGAAGGTCCTGTATCGATCCCATCGTATGGAGATAACTGTATTGGGGCAGACCGGATTGCAGATGGGTAATATCAGCGGTCGCATAGATGCTTCGGAGGAATCCGTGCCTTGGGCCATCCGCAGGGCCGGGCGCCTCCAGGAGTACATGGTCCGCAACGCATGCGCATCTGCCTTCCTCCGGACGCTCTGCGGTCCCGCCGCCCCTGCTTGGTCGATCCGATGGTTCGTCTTTCTCAGTTTTCATCACTTCTCGTACAAAAATATTCGATTGTCTTCTGGGCGCATGTCCCGCAGTATCCAAGCTTGTCGATCATAGTGGCAATCATCCTGTCGTATAGTTTCTGGTTTTCCTCGTTTGTCCGGTTTGCGAGGGCTCCAATAAGGCTTCCCGCGCCGGCAATGTCCGATTTAAGGCGCACGTCGGTCACCGCTTTGACGAGCTCGATATTGTCCATGAAGTCATATTCCGGGTCGACTGAAATCTTTTGTCCGTAGATTTTCCGCAGCGATGTCCGGAATGACTCCTGCTGTTCCTCTGTCTTTAAGCCCAGCCGCTCCTCGACACTCTGCACAAAGCGCTCGTCGATCTTCAGTGCCTTGAGCTGCCCGGTTTGCGGATCCTTGTATTTCCACATTTTGTCGGGACCAAGATTTTCCGCGTCGATGCCGATTATCATGTTCACGTAATTCATGACATCGCGCTTGATCGCGTGAGGCTCGTCCATGTAAGCATTGAACATCTCGGTCATGATCCGTTCCCGATAGAGACCCTTCGCAACTTTCAAATCCTCGGTGTATTTCACCCGGTCGGCCGCTTCGGTCGTGTAATCGAGTATCACTTTCTCGAGAGTCTTGAATATGTCTTCCGCGAACATGCACTGCCCTTCATTGGTCTCGGAGGTCTCCATGAGGATTTGGAGAGATCGGCCAAGGTCTCTCTGCCCCATGCCCTTTTGTCCGAACCTTTTCGTGATGTCCGGTTCATGGTTCAAGATATCGATGACCTCGGAAAGCGTCTTAATGCTCTTCTCGCCTGCGACCTCTCCCGCTGACAACTTCATCATCTCGATAGGCGTAAGCTTCTCCGACCGGGGCAGACGGGTGAGCACGACGGCCGCTGAAGCCGCGTAATTGAGATTGGGGTCTTGATGGAGACGCTCCTTCGTGAGCGTTGTCTTCGCTTCACTGCCGATTGCATATTGTGTCAACGAACTCTGCAGGCGGTAATCCGTGTTATGGGCGACGTAGCATATACGGCACCGGTCCACGATGGGCGCTTCTTCCTTCTCCGCGAGAAAGCGGTTGAATTCCGAATTGTTGCTCGTGGCAATAATAAGAGTATCGAGGGGCCACCGGAACCCGTCAATCTCGATGTTCCTGTTCTGGATAACGCTGAGGTAGACCTGCACGAGGTCTTTTTTGTTCTTGAAAATCTCATCGCTGAAGTGTATGCCTCCGCCTCCTACGCGCGCGAGAGCACCCCGCCGCAAATCGAAACGGTACGGGTTGTTTGGATCCGATAGGTGAAGAAGTCGCTGGATGGATTCTTCACCAAGGAGATCGACCGCGGACGAGGTGATCTTATCTTTGGCCGAATACTTCCCTGTGATGGTACCCATGCTCTCGCTTATCGAAACCGGGGTTACTTCAACGAAACCAAGAAGGTCTTTGACAGAACCGTCCGTAATACCCCTGATATCATCCAGGATGTAGGAACTGCACGCGCCAAGGGGCCGGTAATTCTCGAAGAAACGGTCAATTTCCGCGTCGGAAAAGCCGCCCGATTCTGCGATGAATTTGCGCGACTCATCGGTCGTAGGAAGAAGATTCATGGCCAATACGAGAGGGTCTTCAAAGGTCTGTGATTGGATCGCCTTTATCTTTCCGTATAAGCCGATCCGGTCAAGATGGGTATAGTTGAACGTGTAGCGGCGATTTTCCTCCTGCCCCAGAAACTTCCGGTAAAGGCCGCAAAGCGTTTCTACAAAGAACGTTTTCCCATTGCCCGGCTCACCCACGAGCACAAACGCCATTTCCCGCGAAGACCCTCCCTCTGCCGCATCCTTGACGCTGGAGACAAAACTGTTGATCTCGTCATACATGCCGATCACATGTTTTGCTCCTTTTCTGAAAATCTGGAAGTCATAGGTGCTTTTTCCGTTGACAATGACCTTGTCGATCGTGCCGTTCTTCTCGAGGATCATGCGGGCTACGCTCTGAAAACCGTTTTCGAACCTTCTCTTCCCTTTTTTCACCTCTTTCAGATGATGGACAAGGGATCGTGCGTTGTTTTCACCCATTGTTTCCTCCCTCACTCCCGGCTCGCCCCTTGGGAGACGGGAAGTTTATACGGTGATATTGGGAAGTCAGAAGCACTTCAGGAAGGCATTGCGCGCTGTTGAGCCGGAAGGACGGGATTCGGTGAATCGCTGGCTCCACGTAGTCTCCTTCTGATAAGAAGGTTGTGCAAAAGCGATGCCAGCTATAGAAACAACAATTTTGCTCAATAATACTCCAGTAATTACTTTTGTAAGGCATCTCTGAGCGGACATGGGGTCGGCTGATTGTCTCCGGTGATGACAGGGGCGGCGTATTATTGACGCTACGCACCGGGGATAGCGTCGCCCCCTCCACGACAGCCTGGATTGCCATGTGAAGGCGTACCCAACCTGGTTGACGAGCAATGGTCAGTGAAATTAGCCGGGAGTATCAGGATTGTGTTGGGCAGACTATCTAAAGCGGCTTTCTTAAGGCCTTACTAGACGAAGCGGAATCAACAAAGGCCTTGTCGACCTTGATGCGTGGCACTTACCCCCCTGCCACGAGGGGCACGAGGAATATCTCGATGCCGTCCGGCACCAATACCGTGGCGAAGTGCGGGGCCGTGACAATGCGGCTTCCGACCCTGGCAACGGAATAGGGATAAGAGTCGCCGAGGGCCTCGATCACGTCCTCAAGAGTCATCCCTTCTTGCCATGTCAGCTCTCTTTCGCCTACCCTGACCATCACACCACCCCGTGAGCCTTGAGCACGTCGAGCACCTCGGGGAATGCGATGCCGAGACGCCGCACCGTCTCTACCGTGGGTATGCCGTCCCTCGTCCAGCCCCTCCGGTCGTAGACCGCGTCCTTGAGCTGCTCGTACCGCTCTTCCCTTAACTTTCTGAGAAGTCTTACCTTTTCCTCCGTGCTCTTCCCCCCTATGTCGACGCCATGGATCTCCCGCAACTGGCCGTCGTACCGGTCAGCCCTCGACTCGTATTCTTCCACGGAGACCGGACCCATGGCCCTGTAAGGGATCGTATCGTGCTCCCTTCGGCCGTACCCCATCTTGAGGCAGAGAATCCGCTGGAAATTGTAAACCCGCTCGCTCATGAAGATCAAGTCCGCAGGCTTGACGATGCGTCCGGTCACGGCGGAAAAGTACTGGCTGTACCACTCCACATGCTGCATCACCTTGGCCGGCTCCCTGGTCTCCCTGTTGTCCGCAGGGGTCACGTCGTTCCAGGGAAGCTTGCAAAGGCCGCAGAGACCGAACCACGTGCGGAAAAGGGGAAACCAGTGGAGGGCCTCTGCCTTCTGCTCGAAGGCGGGCATGAAATTGTGCACCATATCGAGGAAGATGAGCCAGGCCTCATCGTGCTGGGGGCCTTTGAGGGCAAGGCCGTACCCTCCCTGCTGGGCGAGGGATTCCTTGCTCATGTACTCGGAGAACTCGAGGCCCTTGGCTTCCATGCCGATGTCCTCCATGACACGCCGGTCTGCACCGTATTCCCTTGCGAATATCTCCTTCATCCGGCGCACCCCCTGGCCGACAATGGCGCCGAAGCCCTCACCCTTCGCCATTTGATGGAGGAGGGCGAGGGCAGCCTCTCTGCTGCCGAAGGAGAGGTCTAGCCCCCCGGTCTCTTCCTTGCCGATGAGCCCAAGCTCGAAGCTTTCCATGGCAAAGGCGATGCTTGTTCCCGTGGAGATCGTATCGAGGCCGTAGGTGTCGCAGTAGAAGTTCATCTCGACCACGAACAACGGGTCGAATATCCCCAGGTTTGAGCCGCAGCCCGCTATCGTTTCGTACTCCGGTCCGTCGACGAAGACCTTCCGCCCCTTGTGAGGCCCGGTGGAGGGCGTGAAATCCTTGATTCCGTGGGCGCACGCGAGGGTGCAGCCGACCCAGCATCCGTCGAAGCCTTTGTCGAATAGGGGGCGAAAAACTTCCTGGCCCATCTCTGGGGCCCGCGGGTGCCTGCCGAATCGGTAGTTTTTCGTGGGCAGCAGATCATAGTCGTTCATGATGGTGACGAGATGGGCCGTGCCGACGCTCGACATCTGGTTCTGTTTGGGGTCCTGCTCGACGATTTCCTGAGAGTGGAGCTTGGCCACTACCTTAAGGGTTT
>CAYZAF010000029.1:0-8403 GCA_964476435.1 uncultured Syntrophaceae bacterium | reverse complement strand
CCTATTGAAGGGGGTCTTCGAGGGGTGGCGTCTGTCTGATGGATGAGCCTTTGCACATGGCTGCCCGAGGATTATATTACAGTGGACATAACGAAAAGAAGGCAGGAGGTTGTGCCATGAAGATAAGCGCGAGGAATATGCTCAAGGGCAAGGTGAAGAGTGTCAATCCGGGAGCCGTCAATTCGGAGGTGATCGTTGAGTTGGCAGGAGGGACGGAGGTGGTCTCGATCATCACGAAAACCTCGGCCGAGCAGCTGAAGCTCTCCCCGGGGTCGCCGGTGTATGCAGTGGTCAAGGCGAGTAACGTGATGATCGGCGTTGATTGATGGGGTGAGGATAGCGTCGAATCCGGCTCCGTAGAGCATGGCTTTGCATGCCCGGATGTGGCGGCCACGGTGACCTGTGGTGTTCTTCTCGGTATCCCGTGGGCTCGCTCTGGTCTCGGGCTTTCCGAGAAGTGATGCGCATCGCATTGCGCCATTACGAAGGTATGGTGACGCAACAGCTTTTGCATCCTCTGGTTAAGGTTCGTTTTCTACAAAGACTTCGACAACCCGCGGCCCGCCTGAATCAATAGCGGCTGACCTTCGAGGGCATCCACAAACAGGATCTCCGTGGCGCCCGGAATCCCGTAGACATATTCGACGCCTTCTCCTCGAAGGACCTCGACAATTGCTTTTCGTGCAGCCATCATCGTCACGACGAATATGCCTCCTATATCTTGTTCCCCACCTCCCATCCGGCCAGCGTAGTATCCGGGATAAGACCGGGCTTCTCGCCGTCTCCTATGGAATAGACCTCGGGGACCTTCCCTTTGACCTGTTCGAACAGGTCCCGGTTAGGCTGAAACGGCATGGCGGGAATGATTGCGTCCGCTTTCACAAGCCTGCGCTCTCCTTCCTTGGTCTGGATAACCAGTCCCTCCTTCGTAATCTCCTCCAGTTTGGCGTCGGCGATAAGTTTCACGCCCTTCTTCCCGAACCAGTAAAAGAGACGGGTCTTTCTTTCTGGGTACAGGCCGTCGCCCAACCCTGTTCCGGCGTCTACAATCGTAACTTTTCTGCCCCTTTTGGTAAGGTATTCACCGAGCTGACAACCCTGTATGGCGCCTCCGATAATCACCACATCCTTGCCTACGGGCATCCACATTTTTGTGAGGGAGCGCAGCTTCTTCGGCCCGAAGGTCTTGAGGAAGAATTTCAAAGTTCCGTACAGGTCGCCGCTCTTCGTCACATTGGGACCGGCGATGCCGGGCACGTCCGGGTATGCGGGCTCACCGCCCACAGCGATCACCACCACGTCAGGCTTTATCGCATCCACATCCGACAGGGTGAATTCACGGGAAAGCATGACCTTGACCTTTTGCTTTTTGATCTGGGCCTTGTAGAAATCGATGATCAGCGTCACGTCCTCGACGTCGAAACCCTTCACCATCGCCGCTATGGGCAAGGCTCCTCCGAGGTACCCCGATTTTTCAAAGAGGGTCACCTCATTCCCCCTCATAGCTGCCACGCGGGCTGCCTGCATGCCTGCAGGACCGCCGCCGACCACTACCACTTTTTTCTTTTTTCCCGGGGGTGCGGGTTCGTAACTCTCCCGGCCGAAGCAGGCGTTGATGCGGCAGTGACGTGGTTCATTGTAGGTGGAGGAGCAATAGCCGCAATGGGTGCACGGTTGAATATCCTCCATCCTTCCTTCTCTCGCCTTATTGGCGTACTCGTGATCGGAAAGAAAGCGCCTCGTCATGCCGATCAGATCCACCTTGCCTTCCCGGAGGATCATTTCGCCGGTATCGGCAGCCAGGCCGCCCACGGTCATGATTGGCAGGGAGACTGTCTTCTTGATGATCGCCGCAACAGGCACGTTGACGAGCGGCCCCTTGTGGCTCCAATCGAGCTCCTTGGGGAACTCCACAACGGGGATGTGTGGTTCCGGATAGAAGAGGTTGTCCGCATGGGACGAGCCCCAGTGCATGCCCGCCCAGTGCGACCTCACCTGAAGGGAATGAACGCCGATCTCCTCATAGATTTTGGCGATGGCCTTGGCTTCTTCAACAGACAGGCCCAGTTCGCCGACCCCGAACTCGAAGCCGTTCATGAGCACCTGAATGGGGAAATCCTGCCCCACTCTCTTCTTGATCTCTTTGATAACCTCCACGACGAAGCGCGTCCTACTCTCGATGCTCTGGGGACCATACCTGTCATCCCGCCTATTCCAAAAGCGGGAAAGGAACGTATGGAAGAGGTGATCTGCGCCTGCATGGACCTCTATTCCGTCGAAACCCGCTTTTTGGGCCCGTACGGCGGCGCTGGCGTACCGGTCTACCAGTTCCTGGATCTCGTCAATGGTAAGGGCGTGGGGCGGCTCATCTTCGTGGACGTCGAATTCCGATTTCAGCGTCACCGCCGAGGCGGCCACTGCGGCTGCCCCCATATTGTAAATGGCGCCCCATGGGCCCCGATGGTAGAACTGCACAAACGTCGGGCAGTCGTATTGGTGTATGGCGTCGGTAAGCTCTCTGATGTTGTCGATGTACTTGTCATTATCGATGCGAAACCGGCGGTCGCCTTCTTCGAGAAGAGGCCACTCCATGGCGGGTGTCTCGACGATCACCAGACCGGTGCCGCCCTTCGCGAGGGCGCCGTAAAAGGCCTTTGCCAGGGTGCCGACTCGCTTTTCCCCCGATTCGAAAAGGTAGCTCTGAGCTGCTGTCTTTACGAGCCTGTTCTTCAGCTTCACCCTGCCGATGTTGCACGGCGAGAAGAGCTTATCGAATTTGCTTTTTCCCATCCCTATTCCTCACTTCTTTGGCAATCCTATCATCTCCCTGGCCTCCTCAGGCGAGGCTATCTCGTAACCCAGGTCCTTGACGATGCGTATGCTTTTCGCGACCAACTGGGCATTGCTCTTCGCGAGATCTCCCTTGGCATAGTAAATATTGTCCTCCATGCCGACCCTCATCTGACCACCGAGAAGCACCGACAGAGTCGTGATGGGGATCTGCGCCCTTCCGATGGCACAGCAGTTAAAGATCGTATCGGGAGGCAGAATATTGATGAGGGTTATGAGATTCTCTGGGGTGGCGTCAACCGCTCCCTGATAGGCCATGCCCATGACAAAATTGACGTAGTACGGCTTCTGAATGAGCCCCTTGTCGATGAAGTTCTTCATCTCTCTGATCATGCCGTGATGGTAGATCTCCATCTCAGGCTTGATGTTTCTCTTTGCCATCTCCTGGGCGAACCTCTCCAGCTCCGGACGGGGATTTGCCCATGTTGTGCCGGCAGTAGCCCCTATTGTCCGCAGCATGGAACCCATATTCAACGAGGCCATCTCAGGCTGTGCGTTCAGGCAATCGAGCCTCTGCTCAAAGGTGAGACCTGGGCCGCCTCCGGTGCTGTCCTGAATAATAATGTTGCATTTTGCTTGAATCGCTGCGTGTAGCTCTTTGAATATCTCCACATCGCCCGTCGGCTTTCCCTGCTTGTCCCGGCCATGAAGATGGGCTACGGCAGCGCCTTCATTAAAACAGGCGTATGCGTCAGCGGCAACCTCGTCGGGCTGTTCCGGCAGATTGGGATTATCCTTCTTTGTCTGGACTCCTCCTGTCAATGAGACGGTTACTATGACTTTCCTCATAAGATTCCTCCTTCTTCAGAAATGGGTTGTACCTTATCTAGGCAGCGGGTATTGACTTCGTGCACTATTTTCCTGGCTTTTCGATAGCACCGTCTTCCAGGATGATTCTCCCGTCAACAGCAACAGCGCCTTTGCTGTAGGCTATGAGCGGGTTGATATCCATCTCCTTGATTTCCGGGTTATCTTCTATCATTGCGGAGACCTTGAGCAGCAGTTCCTCGATATGCCGAATGTCCGCTGCGGGCTGTCCCCGGTACCCCTCAAGGAGGCGATATGCCTTTACCTCCCCGAGCATCGCCTTTGCATCTTGTCTCGTGAGCGGCACAATCCTGAAGGTGACATCCTTGATGATCTCCACGAGGGTGCCCCCGAGACCAAACATGAGCATTGGTCCGAACTGGGCGTCCCTGCTCATCCCGATGGCGAGTTCTATGCCTGAAGGCATCATTCTTTGAACAGCCACTCCTTCGATAACTGCGTCCGGCGCCTTATGAGAGGCTGCTGCCACGATCTCCGAGTATGCCCGAGAGACCTCATCGCGGGTCGCAAGGCCTATCCTCACTCCGCCGATATCGCTCTTGTGGGTGATCTGCGGTGATACGATCTTCATCACGACCGGATATCCGATCTTCTCGGCGGCAGCTACGGCAGCTTCCCCCGATCCCGCCAGGACAGGCTCCGTCACCGCAATGGCGTACTCCTTCATGACTTTCTTGCTTTGCAGCTCGTCGAGGACAGTCGTCGATGACGCCTTGACCACGTCCGAAAATACGGATCTTCCCCTCGGCGGCGCTCCTGGCGGCCTGTCTTCAGCCGCGCGCTCCCGTTTGAGCCGTGCACCTTTGAAAGCGGCGAGGTGGGAGAGGGCAATGAAAGCCCTCTGTTCGGAGAGAAAAACCGGGATATTATGGGCGAAGAAGTAGTCGCGGATCTTCCGTCTGTCCTCTTCCAAATCGATATGCTCCGGACCGGTGAGCTCGTCCGGCAATACGATCGCCACAGGCTTTCCGAATTTGTTCATGACCTCGACGGGTATCCGGAGCAGCTCTTCCTGCTCGTCCTCGGAAGCAGCTGTGGTGCCGGAGAATATTCTCCCCGTTTTTATCGAAAAGAATATCCGCCTTATGACCACGACGTCCACGAGGTCATCCGCAGCCACTGCCTCCAGCGCCGACCGGAGGACCTGCAAAGGCGGATGGGGGTTCCCAATGTCGAGGGGATTTTTGAGAGATGTGCCAACCGGAGGAAGCACCTCATGGAGCCGGGCTATTGTCCCGCTTGCCAAGTCGGGCATCTGCATACCCGATGCTTCGCATGCGTCCGCGCCGATGACGGCGCCTGCTCCTCCCCCGCTCATGAGCGCTACCCTGGGGCCGCAACCATCGGGAAGGCAAGAGAAACCGACCGCTGTGTCTATCAGCTCCTCGAGGCTCCCGAGCTTGATAGCATCGGTCTGCCGAAAAAAGGCATCCCACACGGCGGCTCCACCCGCAATAGAGCCCGTATGCGAGGAGGCCGCGGCCGCCCCCTTTGTGGTGAGGCCGGCCTTCCAGATCAAGAGAGGCTTTTTTCCCGCATTCGCGCGGGCTATCTCGAAAAACCGCCTGCCATCCCTCACCCCCTCCAGATAGGAGATGATAACCTTGGTCTCCTCGTCTCCCATGAGGTACTCGAGAAGGTCTGCCTCGTTGATGTTGCAGGCGTTGCCGTAGCTCGCTACCTTAGAGTATCTGATGCCTTCGCCAAAGGAGCGTCCCGTGATGCCCTCCGAGAGCTGACCGCTCTGGGCGATGAGGGCCGTGCCTCCTGTATCCCTCGGGAAACCCCCGCCGGGAACAACCGTTATTCTCCCCCCAGGGCAGTACGTCCCGAAGCAGTTGGGTCCCATGACGCGGATGCCCTGCCGCGCTATCTCCACGATCTTTTCTTCAAGCAAGCGGCCTTCTTCCCCGAACTCGCGAAATCCGGCGCTCAGGACAATGGCGGCCTTCACTCCTTTCTTGAGACAGTCGCGCAAGGTATCGGGCACAAAACGGGCCGACACGCAGACGCACGCGAGATCGGCGGTCTCCGGAAGGTCGAGAACGGAACGGTATATTTTGTAACCGAGCACCTCGTCTCCGCTGTGGTTGACCGCGTAGATCTTTCCCTGGAAGCCGAAGTCGAGGAGCGCCTGAATGTAGCGGGTGCCATAGGACGTCAATGCCTCCGACGCACCGACTACTGCAATGGATGCGGGATGGAAGAACCTCTCCAGTCCGTTCATTCTCTCTCCTCTCTCCTGTGATCCCCGTCATTCGGTCGTGAGTTCATCAAAGACCCTCGATGGTCATCCCCTCTTCGCTCGCGTCCTGGCTGGCGGCTGCTTAGACGATTTTCGAGAGCGGTCGGCTCTTGGCCCGAGGGATTGCAGTTCGATTACGCCGACATTTACGTCAGCGTAAGTGACAACTGCCTTTTCTACGGTCTCGTATCCCTCGAGGGCCACGCGTATCGTGTATGTTTCCGAGGCCTTGAGCCCATCGAACTCGAAATCGCCAAAACTGTCGGTCCTGCACTCGATCGTTTCGCCGTTGTTCCTCAAGTGCACTGTAACACCGGCGGCGCATTCGCCCAACTTATCTCCCAGCACGACCTCCCCAGCGATGAACCTCTTCGGAAGGTCGATATACCTCACGCTCGGCATGAGGGCGAAGGCCGGGTTGAGCTCCTCTGTCTTGGAAGAAGCAATAAGCCGTGAGACCTCACTCGCCGGATCGTCAAGGTCACCGAATACGAGGGCCTCGTTTGGGCAAGCCTCGACGCAGCGAGGCTCCTTCCAGCCCGCATCGAGGAGATGTGCGCAAAAGGTGCACTTCTGCGGTAACTCCTTTTCTTCGTTCCAGTAGATAACGCGGTGGGGACAGTTGAGGAGTGTCTCCTTCTTGCCTTTCGCCTTCTCCGGATCGATGATGACGATGCCGTCAGCCCGCCGGTAGACGGACTTGTCGGAAGCCTTGTTGACGCACGGTGCGTCCTGACAATGGAGGCAGGGCACGGGTATGTAATCGACCTTTACCTTTGGCGTGGACCCACGCTCCTTCTCGGTGACCTTCATCCAAGATTTGCCTTCTGCGGGCTGGGCAGCAGAATGGGGGAAATAGTCGTTGCCTTCAAACTCGTCCCTGCAGGCGAGAAAACAATTGTAGCAGCCATTGCATCTATCGATGTTGATGACCATGCCGTATCTGGCCATTCCTACTCCTCCTCCCATTTCTCTATCTCGATGAGGCATGAATTGGGCGCCATGCCAGGGGCGTGTCTCGAAACCATCCGCGACGGCGTAAGGATGTTGACGCATCCGCCTCGGTCGGTCGATCGCGCCTTGCCCGGCTCGAGAGGATCGTACTTGGCTGAAGAGGCGTAGCTGTGAACAATGCCCGGCAAGACCCTCTCCGTTATGACTGCGATGCAGAGGACCGCCCCGCGGTCATTGTAGAGCTTGACTATGTCGTTGTTCTTGATCCCCCTGGCTGCGGCGTCGATGGGGTGTATCCTGGCAGGCCACCAGGCGTATTCATCCTTCTTGATCCTATGAGTAGGTATCTCATTGAGCCATTTCGTGTGCGTGTCATAGTGCGTATGGAACGAGAACCTCGGATGGGGGCTGACGAGCTGAAGGGGATATCTCTTATAAAGCTCGCTCCGGTACCCCTCCCAGCTCAGGATATGGTGGGGGAGTGGCGGCCGCTCGTCATCGTCGGCGCAGTATGCCGTGAGGCTTTGGGAGACAAACTCGATCTTCCCGCTGTAGGTGCCCAGCTCGCCCCCCTTGTCCGTGCCCCTCTTCTTGTTCATCGGGTCAGGGGTGTCGCAGGAGCGTCCTTCGTAGAACCAGCGAAGGGATGGGGTAGGCTTATGGCCTTCTTCCGGGTTGATGATGAAATAGCCTTTCCTCTCCAATTCCTCCCATGTTACGTACTTGGGAACGTCCGATATCTCGAAGAACCTCCTCGCCCAGTCAACGTCGGTCTTGCCCTCGGTGTAGATATCCTTCATGCCGAGCCTATCCGAGATCAGGCTGAATATCTCGTAGTCGGATTTTGATTCCCAAAGGGGTTCGATGCATTTTTTCATGCGAACGAGGATTCTGAAGTTGTTGCCGTTGGTCCCGTGCATGCTGTAGCCGCCGGAGGTCCACGCCTCGGATATGTCCTCCCTCTCGAGGTTCGTGCATGCTGGAAGGACGATATCGGCAAAACGAGTCTCGCCGCCCCACCAGCAGTCCTGATTCACCACGAACTCGAGCTTGGGGCTCTGATACATGCTCACCCATTTGCTCGTGTCCACCATCGTCCCGATGAAGCTGCTCCCGTAACGGTAGAACATCTTCACCTCAGGGTATCCCTCCATGGGATAGACATAGTGAATGAACTGCTGCTCGATGGACTGGCCGCAGAACCCTTCGCCATCCCATTCGATGGGGGGTTCGAGTATGGCTTCCGGCAGGGTGAGCCGGTAGAGGCGCTGCTTGGTCGGATTTGCCATCTTCCTGTCAGCGGCGCGCGATATGCCCATCCTTGAATCGGGATCGGCATATCCGGGGAAGAATATGCTCGTATTTGAGGGGGCTCCCATGGTGGTGCCCCAGATGGCCACCCCGGGCTTGCCCAGGCCCTGCATGGCCTGGAGGAGGATCATCATGCGCGCCCACTCCGTAGCATAGGCCTGCCTCGAGGCGCTTCCTTCGCCGCCGCGGGTGCCTGCCGAGAGCACCGTTCTTTT
>CAYZAF010000028.1:0-5284 GCA_964476435.1 uncultured Syntrophaceae bacterium | reverse complement strand
TGTGGATATCGTCGTACTTGGAGCCGATTGGTGAATAGTCTTCCCTGGATCATCTTCTCCTCCTTTTGGTGAGAAAAAGCAGGATAGATGATGACCTCCAGCGGTTTACGGGGTCAAGATTTTGTTACGTATAGGTAGGTGGAGCCGTCGCGTTCGGGATGAGCGCCGGTCTTGAAGCTTGCCGGGACAACTGTTCATAGCTGGGCCGGGGCAGAAAGACCGCCTCTCCCTATGCGGGTGAGGGTGGCCAGTTATGAGGGCGTTCTAGTGGCTGCTAACGCGGCTTCTCCCTAACCCACGCGCCTGATACCGAGGGATAGCCCACTAGTAAAGCGTTCCTGTTTGCGGAGCACGAGACAGCAGGACTAGATGACAGGAACCCGCGGCAGACCACCCTTTGGTGCCGCGGGTGGTTACGCAATCGGTGCGCGAGCGAGTCTTGCGTATAGACGGGTCAGCACCGGAGGCGGCAAGCGAATCGGAAGGAATAGCCTTCGAAAGCGGACGGTCGCTGCTGCTTTTAAGGGCACTCATCCCCTGGGGTGGTACTTTTTGTGGAGGTCTTTGAGTCTCTTGCGGTCAACGTGCGTATAAATCTGGGTGGTGGAGATGTCCTCGTGGCCGAGGAGCACCTGGACCGAGCGGAGGTCCGCGCCTCCTTCGAGGAGGTGGGTGGCAAAGGTGTGGCGGAGCACGTGGGGGTGGAGAGTCCCTTGCTGGAGGAGGAGTCCGTACCTCCGGACGAGCCGCCATACGGCCTGCCGCGTCATTGCAACACCCTTCCTGTTGGGGAAGAGAAACGGCCCTTTCGGCTTCATCTGCTCCAGGTATAGCTTGAGCACCTCTCTGGCATAGGTCCCGATGGGCACCATCCGCTCCTTAGAGCGCTTGCCCGAGGCGACGAGAAAGCCTGCCTCCAGGTTGATGTCGCTCTTCTTCAGAGAGATCAGCTCCGATACCCTCAAGCCCGCCGCGTAGAGCAGCTCAAGAACGGTGGCGTCCCTCAAGGCGAGCTTCCGATCGGCGGGCAGCTTAAGGAGCTGGGACATCTCTTCCACGCTGAGCACCCTTGGGATGGGGGCCTTGAACCGCGGCGTCTCTATCTCCAGGAGGGGATTGGTCTTGATCTTTCCGTCCGTAAGGAGGAACTTGTAGAAGCTCCGTATGGCGGAGACGGACCTGGCGATGCTCCGGGTCTTTTTCCCTTGCGAGCGCTGAAGTCTAAGGTATTCCTCGAATGCGATCGTTTCGAGGGAGCTTTTCTTCTCCTCAAGGAAAGTGAGGTAATCGAGGATATCCCTGCTATAGGCCTCTATCGTATGGAGCGATGCCCCCTGTTCGGTCTTTAGGTGCATGAGGAAGGCATCGAGCTCATGGTACGGATTCAATTCATTGTAGGGGCCAGCGTCGCCCCCTCCAGCGGCATCCGCCATATGGAGCCTCCTCCCCAAAGACTCGCTTCGCCCTTGACCGATCCGATGAACCGGCTATTCCTCTCTCATCTCCTGCCGGTCGAGCCGAAACCCCCGGCCCCCCGCTCTGTCTCAGACAATTGCTCCGCGGGCAGCAGGCGCGCCCTGACGGTCCTCTTGAAGACGATCTGGGCAATCCTGTCCCCCGGCGCTATCTCGAAGGGCCTGTTGCCGAGGTTGATGAGGATCACTTTTATCTCTCCCCTATAGTCAGCGTCGATGGTGCCGGGCGCGTTGAGCACGGTGACGCCGAATTCAATGGCGAGACCGCTCCGCGGCCGGACCTCCCCCTCACATCCTTGAGGGAGGCTCATGGATATGCCTGTGGGTATGAGGGCTCTCTCGAGGGGCGCGAGGAGAACGGGGCTGTCCATGTGGGCGCGCAGATCCATGCCGGACGCCGCGGATGACGCGTATCCGGGCAGGGGAGCGCCGTCCCTCGTCGTCACGTAGACGTCTAGCTCTTCCATAGCTTTTCGATCTTCCCCTGCTCGACAGGGCCGAGGACTGCGAGAGCCATGGTGTCGGCGTCACCAAAGACAAGGCCGCTCATCTCGTCCACCTGGGGCTTCTGGACCCGGTCGATCTTCTTGAGGGTCTCTTTGATGGGCTCGTAGTGATCGAAATAAATCTCGTTCTTCGCAAGCCGGCCCATGCGTGCCTCCGACCCTTCGAGGGAGATGAAGAAATTACCCTTGATATGCTCTTTCGAGAACGCGAGCTCGGCCTGCGAGATCCCCTCCTTCTTGAGGCGCGCCGTTTCCTCCTTTATGAGCCCGATGACCTCTTCGATGGATTCCTCCGAACTCGATGTGGATATGCCGAAGTTCCCCGCATCGTGGAAGCAGTTGACGTAGGAGAATATGTTGTAGACGAGGCCCCGCTTCTCCCTGATCTCCTGGAAAAGGTGGGAGCTCATGCTTCCCCCGACGATGGCGTTGAGCGCATAGAGCGCATACCGCCTTCCGTCCGTCTGGCTCACCCCATCGGTCCCCAGGCACAGGTAGATATGCTCGAGGTCCTTCTCGTAGACCTTGATGCCCGGGAAGCTGCGCGGTGTCCTCATCGGGGCCGGCAGCGCGTCTCCATCACTGTATCCGGAGAAGAGGGCGGCCATCTTCCCCACGAAGGCGTCGTGGTCGATCCTGCCCACTGCCGTAATGATGGTCCTCCTTGGGGAGTGGTGGGTCGCAAAGTGCGCCATCAAGCCGTCTTGCGTGAAGCGCTCGACGCTCTTTTCCTCACCGAGAACCGGCAGGCCGAGGGGATGTCCTCTATAGTAGTCGGCAGTGAACAGATCAAAGACGTACTCTTCCGGGTTATCCTCGATCATCTTGATTTCCTGGATGACCACATGCTTCTCCCGCTCGATGTCCTCCTTGCTGAACGTCGAGTGTCTGCACATGTCGGCGAGCACATCGATGGCGATGTCCATGTCGTCCTTGAGGACGCGGGCATAGAGGCATGTGTACTCTTTGCCTGTGAAGGCGTTGAGCACACCGCCAACGGCGTCGATCTCCCTCGCGATATCCTGGGCTGTGCGCCTTTCGGTCCCCTTGAAGAGCATATGCTCGATAAAGTGGGAGATGCCGCTCGTCGTCTCCTCTTCATCCCTGCTTCCCGTCTGCCACCAGACGCCGAGAGAGACGGTGGGGAAATAAGGGAGATTCTCGGTCACCACCTTGATTCCGTTATCGAGCACCGTTTTCCGGTACATCTTACCCGTGTTTCTCCTGCGCTTCCTTGAGCGCCGCTTTCCTGGAGAGCCTTATCCTTCCGTTGGCCTCCACTTCTATGACCTTGACGGGGATCTCGTCGCCCTCCTTCACCACGTCGGTCACCTTCTTGATGTAGGTGTCGGAAAGCTGGCTCACGTGGCACAGGCCATCGACGCCCGGCAGGATCTCGACGATGGCGCCGAAATCGACCACCCGCTTCACGACGCCCATATAGATGGTGCCCACCTCGATCTCCCTCGTGATCCCTTTGATGATCTCGATTGCTTTGTTCGCGGAATCCTCATCCTGGGAGACGATCTTCACCGTGCCCGAGTCCTCGATGTCGATCTTTACGCCCGTCTGCTCGACGATGCTCTTGATCACCTTGCCGCCCGGACCGATGACCTCGCGGATCTTCTCCGGCCTGATCTTGAGGGTCCAGATGCGTGGCGCATAAGGGGAGAGGATGTCTCTCGGCGCACCCAAAGTCTGGCCCATAATGCCGAGAATGTGGGTGATGCCGCTCCCGGCCTGCTTCACGGCCTTGGACATGATCTCCTTGGTGATCCCCTTCACCTTGATGTCCATCTGCACGGCCACTATGCCGCGCTTCGACCCGGCGACCTTGAAGTCCATATCTCCCATGGCATCTTCATCGCCCAATATGTCGGAAAGGACTACCTGTTTTCCGCCCTCCATGAGGAGCCCCATGGCGATGCCGGCAACTGGCTCCGTCACTGGCACGCCCGCGTCCATGAGCGACAGACAGCCCGCACAGACGGAAGCCATGGAAGATGAGCCGTTCGATTCGAGTATCTCGGAGACGACCCTTATGGTATAGGGGAACGCCTCCTTGGACGGGAGTATGCGCGAAAGGGCCATCTCCGCCAGGTGGCCGTGGCCGATCTCCCTCCTCGACGGGGCCCTCAAGAAGCTCACTTCTCCCACGCTGAAAGGCGGGAAATTGTAGTGGAGTATAAAGGACTTGTAGCTCTCTCCCTCGTGAAGGGACTCGATTTTCTGCTCGTCCTCGGAGGTCCCGAACGTGGTGACGGCGAGGGCCTGCGTCTCGCCCCTCGTAAAGAGGCCGGATCCATGGGTCCTTGGCAGTACGCCCACACCGCAGGAGATCTTTCTTATGTCCTCCGGCGTCCTCCCGTCGATCCTCTTCCCCGTCTCGAAAAGGGTATTCCTCATGAGCTCTTTCGTGATCTCTTCGAATGCCTTCCGCACCACCTTCTCTTCTACCTGGGGGTAGTTGGGGAGGTGCTGGTCGTACACCTCTTTCAGCCTGGATGCGCGCTCCTGCTTCCTCTCCACGGAAAGGGCCTCGCTCAGGTCCTTTACGATGGCTGCCCTGATCTCTTCCTTGAGGCCGGCGGGAACATCGGCCAAGGTGACCGTCCATTTCGGCTTTCCGATCCGCTCGTTCAGCTGTTCCTGCATCTCGATGAGGGGCGCCATGCTCTTGTGGGCCTGATCGATGGCCTCTATCAGATCGTCCCCGTCGATGAAGTTGGCCTCTCCTTCTACCATCAGGATCGCGTCTTTCGTGCCGGCCACCACGATATCCAGATCGCTCTCTTCTGCCTCCGCCGTGGTCGGGTTCATGATGAACTCCCCGCTCTTCTTCCTCCCTACCTTGACCGCTGCAACGGGGCCGAGAAAAGGTATGGGGGAGAGCACGAGGGCGGCTGATCCGCCGACGATGCCGAGGATTGCCGGATCGTTCTCCTGGTCCGCCGAGAGGACCGTGGCAATGATCTGGGTCTCGCGGCGATAGCCCTTCACGAATGTCGGGCGCAAGGGCCTGTCAATGAGGCGCGCGGTGAGTATCTCCCGCTCCGAGGGCCTTCCCTCCCTTTTGAAGAAGCCCCCCGGGAACTTGCCTGCCGCATAGGACATTTCCTGGTAGTTTACCGTGAGGGGCAGGAAATCCGTCGTTGCCTCCTCTTTCTCCGCAACCGCCGTCACGAGAAGCACTGTGTCGCCGTACCTGATCAGGACGCTGCCGTCCGCCTGTTTAGCGAGGGCACCGCTGCTGATGGTCAGGGGTCTGCCGCAAAATTCGATTGTTATCGATTCTTCCATGTT
>CAYZAF010000027.1:0-1558 GCA_964476435.1 uncultured Syntrophaceae bacterium | reverse complement strand
ATCGGGGGTTGGCAGATTACGAGCTTTCAGCAGCTCCTCAAGATCCTCTACCTAAAGATGGAGAAGGGCATCGAGGAGGTGGAGATCGTCGAGGCCCCACGCTTCACCATGCTCGCGGGCGGGTAGAGGGCCGCGCACTTTGGCCTTGGCCTTGCTTTATTCGCATTTTCTCAATCACGAGTGCGACAATCCCGTCAGGACCTTGAGCCTTTCCACGGCCTGCGGCAGGACAACTCCAATCGGCTCGAAGAACCTCAGGTGGGCGTATCGATCGAAGGGCGTCCTGCCTGCGTTGATGATGACGAGCTTTGCGCCCGCGCGGAGCGCTTCTGCTGGCATATCCGCTGCCGGGGTGACCACGAGACTGGAGCCCACTACAAGAAAAAGGTCGCTCTTTCTCGAGTGTTCGTAGGCAAGGGCCAGGTCCCGCTCCGGCAGAGATTGACCGAAGTCGACCGTACTCGGCTCGAGCGGACCGCCGCATTGACAGGCGCGTAAGCCGCTTGCGCGATCGTACGTCTCGCCGCACCTCGTGCACCGCATCCTCGTCATGTTGCCGTGGAGCTCCGCGAGCAGGTCGGGCCGGATGCCTGACTTGAGATGAAGGTTGTCCACGTTCTGAGAAATGAGGAACTTAAGCTTGCCTGCCTTCTGCAGCTCAACGATGGCGTAATGTCCGGGGTTGGGATCGACCAGGTGCCACGGCTTGGTCTTGGGAGGAGGAGGAAGTCCTTTGTCGCGCCTCGTCCACAAACCATCGGGTCCCCGGAAATCGGGCAAACCCGATTCTGTGCTGATCCCCGCTCCGGTAAAGACCACGAGGGAGCGGGCCTTGAACATGAGCTTGGCCAGCGTCTCTATGCGACTGTCGAGATCATCCCGTTCCATGCCATTGAGCTGCAATCTCACTCCACCATGAGGAAGGCGTACCGGTTCATGGTCTCCCTGCGACTGGTGAGCACCTGGATGGGGTAGCCCACGCCCCTCGCGGTTGCATAGACGTCGATGCCCATGGCATCGGCCCCTGGGCGGGCGCCCTTCTTCTGAAGACAATCCAAGCGGTTCGCCGCGCAGTCGGCGCATTGGCCGCACGCCTCGAAGGAGATCAAGAAAGCCTTGTAGTAGCCTGCCAGAAAGACCCGCCTCTCCAGCTCAAGGAGCCGCTCGTTTGCCTCCCTGCTCCACGGCCTGTACTCTTCCTTCTTTTCGATGGACTTCTGAAAATGGATGATCACCGCGTCGTCGTATTCGGTAAAGAACTCGCGGCACTCTCCTATGGGGGGCATGTTCGGGGGACAAGTGCCACTCTTCCCATAGGCGGGGCATCCAAAGAGACATTTGAACCGCACCCATTGGGCCACTTTGATCTGCTTGCTCTTTATCCACTTGAAATCAGCACAACCCTGCTCGACCAAGAGGGCTTCGATCCGCTCCCTATCCATTACCAACCTTACCTCCTTTCAATTCGGCTGCCTTTTTTTGCGCCGTGAATAAGGATAGCATGACGAACCCTTTCCACCAATACGAAAAGCGCTTCTTCCATTAACGCCAGGCCCCT
>CAYZAF010000026.1:0-2274 GCA_964476435.1 uncultured Syntrophaceae bacterium | reverse complement strand
ATCACATTCGCCAGGAGGGCAATCATGGAATTCAGGGACATTGTCATGCAGCGGTATGCCACAAAGAAGTTCGACGGAAGGAAGATCCCCGAGGGGAAGATCAAGGAGCTCTTAGAACTGATCCGGTTCGCGCCTTCCGCGCTGAACCTGCAGCCGTGGATGATCAGGATCGTTGCGGATCAGAAGACAAAGGACGAGCTTCGCCAGGCGGCCTTTGGCCAGGAGCAGGTCGGCACGTGCTCCCACCTTCTCGTCTTTTACGCCAACACCGACACGGATAGTCTCGTGGAAAGGATCGACCGGGGCATGAAGAAGTCAGGCGTGCCGGATGAGATGAGGAACACGATGGTGGGGATCGCGAAAAACATGACCACAGGCATGACCCCCGAGGCAAAGGTTGCGTGGGCCCAGTGCCAGGTGTTCCTCGCCCTCGGAAATGCCGTAAACGGCGCAAAGTCGCTCGGCTTCGACTCGTGCCCCATGACCGGCTTCGACCCGCGCCAATTCGACAAGATCCTCGGCGCCAGGCCGCACCTTGTGCCCACGGTCATCTGTCCTGTTGGATACGCGGCAGACACGCAGCCGCCGAAGATGCGGTTTCCCGAGGAAGAGGTTATTCTCTAAAGAGGCCGTAAGAAAAGCGAAAAACGCCCTGGGCGTTTTTCGCTTTTCCCCATCTTCACACCGTTATGTTGATCCTGCAGCGGCAATCGAGGTCGCAGGCCGAGCGTCTTTCAGCCTCGACGAACCGCCTGACGAGTATGTGGGCAATGGATTTCCCGTGCTTCGGGGGAAGGCATGGGTCTTCATGGGGGTTCCTCGCCCTTCGCCCGTCTTTTTCTTCGGAGAGGGTACTCTCCAACCCGGCCGGGCAGGGCCGGCCATCGGGAGAGCCGCTGCGGGAAAGGAGAGAGCCGTTGTCGTAGCCGGACCTTTGTTTCATGCCTCCTTGGGCCAGATACGCCGCTCGGGAGGCGCTTCCACCGAAGTCGATCCGGAGCTGCGTCGCCCTTCTCTCTATGCCCCCGTCATTCTCCTGAAGACTCGTATAGATAATCTTCATATCCCCAAGAACACGGATCAAGTTGTCCTGATTGCAATAAAGTACATATACCAGGCCGCAGGCATTGTCAATCCTTTTTTCTTGACACCCCCGAGGGGGTGTGGGATAAAACATACCAACCAGTAGGAATGCTGCCCGAGAGGAAGCTGTCGCGATGCAGCGACAGGGGCATTTCTTGCCCTCAAGGAGCGCGACATGAAGCCTGAAGAGAGACTCGTCGATTTCATCCACGACGCGAGATTCGAAGATTTGCCCAGGGAAGCCGTGGATGTTGTGAAGAACCAGTTTCTCGCCATCGCGGGCACCACGTTCGGTGGTGCAGGTGAGGAGGGATGCGAGGAGGCGGTCAGCTTTTTTCGAGGCTTGGGCGGCAAAGAGGAAGCTACTATCCTCGTCTACGGAGGCAGGATCCCCGCCCACGACGCGGCCTTTGTAAACGCGGTGATGGCGCGGGCCCTCGATTTTTGCGATGCCATGGCGCCGGGACCCCACATCGGGGCAGCCCTCGTTACTGCCTCCCTGGCAGCGGCTGAGCTCAAAGGGGGCATGGAAGGCCGCCCGTTTCTCGCAAGTCTGGCAGTAGGATCGGAAGTGGCTTCCAGGATGAACCTTTCGGAAGAGGCTTACAACGGCTTCGATCCGACGGGCGTATGCGTGATTTTCGGGGTGGCCTCTGCCGTATCGAGGATACTGGGCTTGAGCAAACAGGAGACATGGAACGCCTTGGGTTTGGCTTTCAACCGCTGTGGCGGCAGCTTTCAGAGCAACATAGACGGCTCCCTCGGCGTTCGCTTCATCGAGGGCTGGGTAGCCCAGGGGGGCTTCATGAGCGCCCGTCTGGCAGCCGCCAATATCACTGGCCCGAAGAACTTCCTCGGAGGGGTCTACGGGTATCTCCACCTGTACGGCAGGGGCATGTTCTCGCCTGTTGACGTCGTACGGGACCTGGGCGAGAGGTACGCGCTCGAGCACATAGTCTTCAAGAAGTACCCGAGCTGCGGCCTCACTCAGGGCATCACAGAGGTAATGCTCCGAATGGCAGCCGAAGAGGGCGTCTCGGCGCGCAACGCGGAGAGAATCCTCATCACGGTTCCTCCTTACGCGCACAAGCTCGTGGGGCACCCGTTCAAAATCGGCGACAATCCGAAGGTCGACTCCCAGTTCAGCATCCAGTATTGCACGGCAAATGCCCTCGTTCGAGGGGCCTCGAG